>JANXSI010000596.1 GCA_025352765.1 Devosia sp.
ACGCGCGGCTGTTCGGGCTGATTGCGCCCAACCCCAACGGCAACGACTTCGTCGACAGGCTGAGTCGCATCAACCTCAACGAGCCCGATCCCGAGGAACTGTTCGAGGCGTTCCTGACGCAGGAGGGAATGGCGCGCAAGACGCTGATCAAGAAGGCGACGGCGGCGCTGATCCCCGATATCGCCGAAAAGCTCAGGGCGGAGGCGGCGCGGCTCGAGCAGATGCGGGGCACGCTGACGGCGGCCGAACTGGTCGAACGCAGCGAGGCGATGCTCGATATCGTTTCGGCGATCTCGGCGCATTACGAAACGGGGAAGCGGGCGCGCTCGCTCCTCGACTTCGACGATCTGATCGAAAAGCTCGCGGGGCTGCTGGAGAACCCGGCGGTCGGACCCTGGGTGCAGTACAAGCTCGACAGCGGCATCAGCCACATCCTGGTCGATGAGAGCCAGGACACCAATGCCGAGCAATGGCGGGTGGTCGACGCGCTGGTTGCGGATTTCTTTACCGGCGAGAGCGCGGCCCAGCGGCCGCGTACGGTGTTCGCCGTGGGCGACCAGAAGCAGTCGATCTTTTCGTTCCAGGGCGCGGATCCGGACTTGTTCATTCAAACCGGGCGCAAGTACGCGCTGAGTGCGCAGACGATCGACATGGCGTTCCGCCGGGTGCCGCTGCAGACGAGCTTTCGCACGCTGCGCCACGTGCTCGCGGCGGTCGATACGGTGTTCGCGCGCGACGAGCTGCGGGCGGGCGTGCTGGCGGTCGACGAGGCGGTGGGGCACGATACGGCGCGCGCCGAGAGTGGCGGGCTGGTAACGCTGTGGCCGCCGATCCAGGACACGGCGGACGAAGTCGATCCTGACAACTGGCCGACGCAGGCGCCCGATGCGCTCAACAAGAGCGCGCCGCGCCGGGTGGCGGAACGAATTGCCAAACAGATCCGCGGCTGGCTCGACAGCGGTCGGGCGCTCGGACCGCGCGGCCGACCGGTCCGAGCCGACGATGTGCTGATCCTGGTGCAGGTGCGGAGTGTGCTGTTCCACGAGATCATCCGGGCGCTGGTGCGCGAGGGAATTCCGACGCCGGGGGCCGACCGGATGGCGGTGACTACCCATATCGGGGTGCTCGACCTGATGGCGCTGGGCGACGTGCTGCTCAATACGGCAGACGATCTGCAGCTCGCCGCCCTGCTCCGCTCGCCACTGTTCGACGTCAGCGAGGAGGACCTTCTTGCGGTGGCGCAGCCGCGACCCGAAAAGACGACACTCTGGTCGGCACTGGAGCAGAGTTCCAGTGCCACGGTGCGGTCGGCGCATGAGCAGATCAGGAACTGGCGCAGCCGGCTCGATTTCGAGCGGCCGTTCAACTTCTATGCCGACGTGCTCTACGCAAGCGGGGGCCTCAGGAAGTTCCGGGCGCGGCTCGGGGCCGAGATCGATGACGTCGCGGCGCAGTTTCTCGAGCTGGCGCTCAGCCACGAGCAGTCGGAGCAACCGTCGCTCCAGGGGTTCCTCGCGGAACTGCGCTCGCGCGACATCACCATCAAACGCGAGCTGGCCGAGGCGGGTACCGGCGTGCGGGTGATGACGGTGCATGGCGCCAAGGGGCTCGAGGCGCCGATCGTGATTCTCGCGGACGCAGCGACCACCGAGAAGGGACGCGGCGGGCGAACCATCTACATGCAGGCGCAGCCGCCGGTGTTCTTTCACGCCTCGAGCGAGAAGTTGCATGTGGCTGAGACGCTCGAAGACAAGCACGATGCCGACGCGGCGCAAAAGAACGAATATTGGCGGAAGCTCTATGTGGCGATGACGCGCGCCGAGGACGAGCTTTACGTGACGGGGTATCTCACCAAGCAGGGCAAGGTCGACGGCAGCTGGTACGAGGCGATCGATGGCGCGCTGCGACCACTGAGCGAGGTTGTTGCCGGCGATGATGGCGCCGACGCAGCGGTGGTGTTTCCGCGCGAGCGGCCAGCGATGCCGGCGGCGGCCGCGGCTGCAGCGCCAGTGGCGAGCGGCGCGGCTCTTGTGCTGATGGAGCTGCCCGCCTATCGGCTACGGCGGATCGTACGGCCGTCCTCGGCTGGTGCGGCGGCCGACCCGGACCGCGTTCTAGACACGACGGCCGAGCGGCTGGGCGACATCCGCGATCCTGAAGCGGCGCGACGCGAGGGCATCGCACTCCACGCGCTGCTGCACCATCTGAGCCGGATTGCGCCGGCCGACCGCGAGACGGTCGCCGCACGGGCGTTGCCGGCGTTGCTGCCCGAGGCGTCGACGGAGCACCGCCGAATCAGCGAGACGGCGCGACGGATTCTGCTGCGCCCAGACCTGTCGGCGGTGTTCGGAAGCGACAGCCGGCCGGAGGTGCCGATCCTCGCGCAGGGCAAGCAGAACGGCCTCCCGATCACCATTGCGGGGCGGATCGACCGGCTGGTGGTCACGCCCGGAGAGGTGCTGCTCGTCGACTTCAAATCGGACGCCGTGGCGCCGACGTCGGCGGACGATGTGCCGCCCGCCTATCTGCGGCAGATGGGGCTCTATGCGCTTTGTGCAAGCCAGATGTTCCCCAGCCATGACGTGCGCGCGGCGATCCTGTGGACCACATTGGAATCGCTGATGAATCTACAATCGGTCGGGTTACGACAGACAGTGGCAGGCTTCACCATAGGGTGATATTGCTTGCAGGGGCGCTGGACTCTTCCTAGCTTTCAGATCAAAGAACGCGCCGCTCCTATCGAAGGCGACATCCCAAGGGAATCCCCTCTCATGACAACCCACGTTTCCGACGCCAATTTCGGCGAGGAAGTCCTTTCTTCCAAAGAACCCGTCCTGGTTGATTTCTGGGCCGAATGGTGTGGCCCGTGCCGTGCCATCGCGCCGGTGCTCGAGGAGCTCTCGACCGAGCTCCAGGGCAAGATCAAGATCGTCAAGCTCAACGTCGACGAGAACCCCTCCACCACCGTCAAGTACGGCGTGCGGTCGATCCCGACGATGATCCTGTTCAAGGACGGCGAAGCCGCCGACATGAAGATCGGCGCCGGCACGCCCAAGGCCGGCCTCAGCAAGTGGCTGACCAGCTACGCCGCGTAAGCGACGATCTTTCGCATTTCCAAACACGCCGCTGGGTCTTCCGGCGGCGTGTTTGTTTGCCCGGTTGCGTGAGTTTGGCATGGTGTGCCTTTCGCCCGCCAGCGACTCGCGCTAGCTTTCATCGCCAATTGCCGATGGAGAATTCGATGGGCCTCGACGTCAACGACGCGAACTTTGCTGCCGAAGTGCTGGGAGCGACCGAGCCGGTGCTGGTCGACTTCTGGGCGGAATGGTGCGGGCCGTGCAAGGCGATGGATCCCATCCTCGACACACTCGCGACCGAGCTCGCCGGCAAGGTGAAAATCGTCAAGCTCGATGTCGAGACCAACCCGTCGACGGTCACCGCCTACAATGTGCGGGCCATGCCGACGCTGATGGTGTTCAAGGGCGGCGAGCCGGTCGACATCAAGGTCGGCGCCGGGCAATCGCGCGTGCAGCTGATCAAATGGCTCGACAGCCACGCCTGAGCTAGCGGCGGTCGCAGGGCTCGCCTAAACTTCCCGAAAACGGGAGGCGATATGCGCGACGACCAACTGGCGGCAAAGCCGTTTCATCTCGATCGGGCGGCGATCGGCTGGGTGCGCACGACGCTGGGCGGGCTGACGGCGGACGACAAGATCCGGCAGCTGTTCAACCTCCGCTCGGCCGGCGACAACCCCGACTGGATCGCGGCGCAGCAGGCGTTTCGCCCGGGCAGCGTGACGCGCGTACCGGGGCCGGATGCGGCCGCCGAACGCCAGATCATTGCGGGGTTCAACCGGGCGGCGCCGACGCCGCTCTTGGTGTCGGCCGACCTCGAGGGCAGCCGGATGAGTCTCGCCGGCCAGACCGAGGTGCCGAACCCGCTGGCGCTCGCCGCCATCGACGACCTCGAGGTGACGGCCGAGATCAGCCGGATCATGGCCGAAGAGGCGCGGGCCGTCGGGATCAACTGGTCGTTCACGCCAGTGCTCGACATCAATGCGGCGTTCCGCAGCGCCATCGTGGCGACGCGCGGTTTCGGCAGCGACGTAGCGACGATCGAGCGGCACGCGCTCAAGCAGATCGAGGTGTTCCAGGCGCACGGCATTGCGGCGGCGGTCAAGCACTGGCCGGGCGAGGGTTTCGACGACCGCGACCAGCATCTGGTGACGACGGTCAATCCGCTCAGCATGGAGCAGTGGGAACAAAATTTCGGGCGGCTTTATCGCGCGGCGATCGAGGCCGGGGCGCTGAGCGTCATGTCGGCGCATATCGCGCTGCCCGCCTTCGTGCGCGAGAACAATCCGGATGCCGGGGTCGAGGCCTATCGGCCGGCGTCGCTGAGCCTCCTGCTCAACCAGACGCTGCTGCGCGAGCGGCTCGGCTTCAACGGGCTGATCGTTTCCGACGCGACGGGGATGGGCGGGCTGAAGGCGTGGTCGAGCCGGGCCGACTATCTGCCCGAGGTGATCGCCGCGGGCTGCGACGTGATCCTGTTCGCGGACGCTCCGGAGACCGACCGGCAGTTCATCGAGGATGCGCTGGCGGACGGACGGCTGAGCTGGGAGCGGGTCGACGATGCAGTGACGCGGCAACTGGCGCTGAAGGCGGCGCTCGGGTTGCACGCGGGCGGGGTGCCGGTGAAGGCGCCGGATTTTGCGGCGAACGCGGTCACCGCACGGGCGGTCACCGGGCGGGCGCCGACGCTGGTCAAGGACACTCAGGCGCTGCTGCCGCTCGACATCGAAAAGCACCGGCGGGTGCTGGTGTTTTCAACCGGCATCGTGTTCCCGTTTGCGCCGAAGCCGTTTCCCTTCGCAGTGCCGCAACTGCTGCGCGACAAGGGGTTCGAGGTGACCGAGCACATGGCCGGGATGGCGGTCGATCCCAAGGCCTACGACCTGGTGCTCTATTTGTTTGGGGAAGAGACACTGTTGACGCGCGGCCATATCTTTCTCGACTGGCTCAGGCTCAACGGCGATTTCATCGGCGCCATGCAACGCTACTGGAACGATGTTCCGACGCTCTTGGTGTCGTTCGGCTACCCGTATTATCTCTACGACGCGCCGCGGGCACCGACCTACATCAATGCCTATTCGACCACCGAGACAATGCAGGCCGCGGTGGTCGAGGCGCTGCTCGGCAACCACCAGTGGAACATGCACTCGCCGGTCGATCCGTGCGTCGGGGACGAGCAGGGGAAGTATTAGGTGCTGCCGTAGAGCGCAGCGCGTTTGGCTGCCCCCTCCGCCGCCCTTCGGCGGCACCTCCCCCGCGCTTTGCGCAGGGGAGGAGACGACTGATGGCTCTCAGGTGGGCGGGGTGCCGTTGCGGGCGAGGATGTGACCGGCGAGGTAGAGCGAGCCGCAGATGACGACGCGGGCGCCGTTGGTTTGGGCGGCGTCGCGCATGGCGAGGCCGATGGAGCGGTGGGCCCTGGCGTCGAGACCTCGGGCGCGGGCGGCGGCGGCCATAAACTCGGCCGTGTGGGCATTCTGCTCGCCTGGAATTGTGAGGGTCAGCACCCTGGGCGCCATGGCGACAAAGGGCTCAAGGAAGTCGCCCGGGTCGCGGGTATTCATCATCCCCAGGATCAGCACCAGCGGCTTGGGCCGTGCGGCCTGCATGTCTTCGAGCGAGCGGGCCAGCGCGGCAGCACCATGGGCATTGTGGGCGCCGTCGAGCCAGAGTTCATCGGACCTGGGTAGCATGTCGCGCAGCTTGCCCTTGAGCGGCTGGATGCGGGCCGGCCAGGTGACCGTCCGCAGGCCTTCGGCGATCTCTGCCTCGCTGACGGGCAGCCGAAAGTGGCGCACCGCCGCGATGGCGAGGGCGGCGTTGTCGAACTGGTGGTGACCGATGAGCGCGGGCGGCGGCAGGTCGAGCAGCCCGTCCTCATCCTGATAGACGAGACGGCCGTCCTGGGCGTAGCCGTCATAGTCGCGGCCCTGAACGAAGGGCGTGACCCGGAGCTTTTTCGCCGCGCGCTCGATGGCGGCGAGGCCTTCATCGCGCTGCCGGCCGATCACGGCGGGGGCGCCCCGCTTCAGGATGCCGGCCTTGTGGGAGGCGATCTCGGCGATGGTATAGCCGAGCCATTTCTGGTGATCGAAGTCGACCGGCGTGATAATGGTGCCGATCGGGTGGTCGATGACGTTGGTCGAGTCGAAATCGCCGCCGAGACCGACCTCGAGCAGCAGATAATCAGCCGGGGTTTCGGCAAACAGCTTCAGCGCCGCTGACGTGGTGATCTCGAACTGGGTGATCGGCTGGCCGGCATTGATGCGCTCGACCTCCTCCAGCGCGTCATTGATACGGCGCGTGCCGACGAGTTTGCCCGCCAGGCGCACGCGCTCGTTGAAGCGCACTAGATGCGGCGAGGTGAAGACATGGACGCGCTTGCCGGCGGCTTCGAGGAAGGCGCGAAGGTAGGCAATGGTCGAGCCTTTGGCATTGGTGCCAGCGACGTGGATCACCGGCGGCAGGTGCAGATGCGGATTGCCGAGTTGATCGAGCAGCCGGAGCTGGCGCCCCAGTTGGAGATCCATGAATTTGGGATAGAGCGTGGTGAGACGCTTCAGGATGGCATCGGTGCGGGACATCTTCGCCGGGTGGCCTCAGTCAGGCACCTTCTCCCACAAGGGGAGAAGGGAAGAGTGGCATAGCTGCGACGTCGCCCGAAATCCAGCTGAAGCTGACTTACTCCGACGCCGCCTGGGCGACGGGGGCTTCGCTGAGGTCGTCGTCGTTGGCGACGGTGGCGACGGCGATGCGCGGCGGGATGGTGGCAAGGGCGGCGGGGGCCGCGGCGCCGGTCAGCATGGCGACGAGCGAGCCGATGGTGGCGCGCAAATCATGGCGGTGGACGACCATGTCGACCATGCCGTGCTCGTAGAGATATTCCGAGCGCTGGAAGCCCTTGGGCAGCTTCTCGCGGATGGTCTGCTCGATGACGCGCGGGCCGGCAAAGCAGATCAGCGCGCCCGGCTCGGCGATATGGACGTCGCCCAGCATCGCATAGGAGGCGGTGACGCCGCCGGTGGTCGGGTTGGTGAAGACGACGATGAAGGGCATGCCCGCATCGCGCAGCCTCAGCACGCCGACGGTGGTGCGCGGCATCTGCATCAGCGAGAGGATGCCTTCCTGCATGCGGGCGCCGCCCGAGGAGGCAAACAGCACGAAGGGCGTCTTGGTCTCGGCGGCCTTTTCGAGGCCGGTGATGATGGCCGAGCCGGCCGCCATGCCGAGCGAGCCGGCCATGAAATCGAAATCCTGCACCGCGACGGTGACGCGGTTGCCGTAAAGCGCGCCGGTCGCGACCAGCACCGCATCTTCCATGCCGGTCTTGATGCGGGCTTCCTTCAGCCGGTCGATGTAACGCTTCTGGTCGCGGAACTTCAGCGGATCCTGCGCCACGGACGGCAGCGGCACGGTGTCGTATTTGCCCTCGTCGAGGAAATTGGCCATGCGGTCGCCGGCCTTGATCTTCATGTGGTAGCCGGAGCCCGGCACCACCCACTGATTGGCCTCGAGATCGCGATAAAACACCATCTCGCCCGACTCAGGGTCCTTGACCCAGAGATTCTCTGGCGTCTCGCGCTTGTTGAGAAACGACCGGATTTTGGGGGGGAGGACGTTGTCGATCCAGCTCATGTGGTTTCCTTGGGGCGGTTGCGCCCCGTGTAGGCAGCGATTGTGGCGAATATAGTCGCCGCAAGGCCGAGGTGCAAACGACGGTATCGGGGTGGTCACCGGTTGTTTGGAGGGGGGGGCCGAGGGTCGCGAGGATTAGTAGACGGAGAGACGCGGTGCTCGGGAGTGCGAAACCCCCTCCGACGCCTCCGGCGCCACCTCCCCCGCGCTCCGCGCAGGGGAGGAGTCCCGACTGCTAGGTTCGGGCCCGTCTCACCCCGGTGGCGAGACCGGCCACGAGGGTGGTGACGGCGGCGACCGTGCCCGGCGTTGCCTTGCCGCCTTCGAGGCTGCCGCCCACGGCGTTGCAGATGGCGGTGCCGACGACGACGCCGTCGGCGTCACGGCCGAAGATCGCGGCGTCATCGGCGGTCTTGATGCCGAAGCCGACGGCGACGGGGAGCGTGGTGTGGCTCTTGATGCGGCGCACCGCCTCGCCGACGGCGGCGTTGCTCTTGATGGCGGCGCCGGTGATCCCGGCGACCGACACGTAGTAGACAAAGCCGGAGGTGTTCTTGAGCACCGCCGGCAGCCGGCGGTCGTCGGTGGTCGGCGTGGTCAGCCGGATGAAGTTGAGCCCGGCGGCGAGCGCCGGCACGCAGAGCTCCGAATCTTCCTCGGGCGGCAGGTCGACGACGATGAGGCCGTCGACCCCGGCGGCCAGCGCATCGGCGATGAAGGCGGTGACGCCGTGGATGTAGATGGGGTTGTAGTAGCCCATCAGGACGATCGGCGTCTTGGTGTCGGACTTGCGGAAGTCGGCGACCATGGCGAGGGTCTTGTTGAGGGTCTGGCCGCCGTGCAGCGCCCGGAGGCCGGCAGCCTGGATCCCCGGGCCATCGGCCATCGGATCGGAGAACGGCATTCCAAGCTCGATCACGTCGGCGCCAGCGGCGGGAAGCGAAGCGAGGATTTTGCCCGCCGTTTCAAGATCGGGGTCGCCCGCCATGATGAAGGTGACGAGCGCCGGTCGGTTTTCGGCCGCGCAGGCAGCGAAGCGGTCGGTGATGCGGGTCGTCATGGCTGGATTTTCCGCGTGAATTGAGGCTAGTTCGTTTAGGGGGCGCGACGCGCCCGAGTCAATCGGCGTTGCCGCCAGAAAGCCGACACGTGCACCTTCGCCTTGCGCTTTTGCTGCTGATGCTTGGCGTCGGCGGTCCGGCCACCGCATCGGACCGCGCCACCGATGCCGCCGAATTCAAGGGTTTCATCGAGGTCTGCACCGCCAATCCGGACGAGCGCGGCCTCGATGGCTGCATCGCCGACCAGGTGGGCGCGAAAGACAGCTATCTCGGCGACATCCTGGCCGAAACCGACGGCCCGCTGACACAGGCGCAATCGAAGCGGCTGGCGCAAGCGCAGGCGGCGTTCGTAGCCTACCGGCAGCGCAGCTGCGCGTACCAGGTGGCCGCATCAGAGGGTGCCGACCGGCAGAGCGAACTGTTCTGCCTCTTGCGGCTGACCAACCAGCGTATCGCCGATGTGCTCGAGGGCAGCGACTTCCTCAGTCGGACCGCGCCGACGCGGTGAAGCCTAGATAGCGGCCGACGGACTCGACGTCCTTGTCGCCGCGGCCCGAGAGGCAGAGGACGATGGTTTGGTCCTTGCCCATGGTGGGCGCGACTTTCATCAGTTGGGCGAGGCCGTGCGCAGATTCGAGCGCCGGGATGATGCCTTCGAGCCTCGTGCAGAGCTGGAAGGCGGCCAGCGCCTCGTCGTCGGTGATCGGCGCGTAGGTGACGCGGTGCGTGTCATGCAGATACGAGTGCTCGGGGCCGACGCCCGGGTAGTCGAGGCCGGCCGAGATGGAATGGCCTTCCAGAATCTGGCCGTCGGCATCCTGCAGCAGATAGGTGCGGTTGCCATGGAGGACGCCGGGGCGACCGCCGGTCATCGAGGCGGCGTGGCCGTTCTCGACATCGATGCCATGGCCGCCGGCTTCGGCGCCGTAGAGCTTGACCGAAGGCTCGTCGAGGAAATCGTAGAAGGTGCCGATGGCGTTGGAGCCGCCGCCGACGCAGGCGACGAGCGCATCGGGCAGCTTGCCCTCGGCCTCGAGCATCTGGATACGGATTTCCTCGCCGATCACCTTCTGGAAGTCGCGCACCATCATCGGATACGGATGGGGACCCGCTGCGGTGCCGATCAGGTAGTAGGTGCTGTTGACATTGGTGACCCAGTCGCGCAGCGCCTCGTTCATGGCATCCTTGAGGGTGCCGGCGCCGGAGGTGACGGGGCGGACTTCGGCGCCCAACATCTTCATGCGCAGGACATTGGGCATCAGCCGCTCGACGTCGGTGGCGCCCATGAACACGACGCAAGGCAGATCGAACTTGGCACAGACAGTCGCGGTCGCGACGCCATGCTGGCCGGCACCGGTCTCGGCGATGATACGGGTCTTGCCCATGCGCTTGGCCAACAGGATCTGGCCGAGCGTGTTGTTGATCTTGTGCGAGCCCGTATGGTTGAGCTCTTCGCGCTTGAGGTAAACCTTGGCGCCCCCCAGATGCTCGGTAAGGCGACGGGCAAAATACAGCGGCGACGGCCGGCCGGCGTAGTGGGTGCGCAGGTCTGCCATCTCTGCGATGAAGGCCGGATCGTCCTTGGCGACGTCGTAGGCGGTCTCGAGATCGCGGATCAGCGGCATCAGCGTTTCGGCAACGAAGCGCCCGCCGAAAATGCCGAAGCGGCCGTCCTCGTCGGGGCCGCTGCGCAGGGTATTGGCCCGGTGAAGTTCGCCGTCGATCACGTTACATGCCTCAGCTGGGCGCGGCGGACCGCGCATTGGTGATGAAGGCGCGGATCAGTGCCGCATCCTTGACGCCTGGTGTCTTCTCAACACCAGACGATACGTCAACGCCCATCGGTCGGGTCACTTTGAGGGCTGCGGCAATATTGTCCGGCGTCAGGCCCCCGGAAAGCATGAAGCTCAAGGCCGGGTCAAGCGCCTTGAGCAGGCTCCAGTCGAAGGGGTCGCCCAGTCCGCCGGGACGCGTCGCCTCCTTGGGCGGCTTGGCGTCGAGCAGGATGCGGTCGGCGCACTCGGCAAAGCTGGCGACCGCCGCGACATCGGCGGCGTTGCCGATAGGACAGGCCTTGAGGATGGCGATCCCCGCCTCGTCACGGATGGCTTCGACCCGATGCGGGGTTTCGGGGCCATGCAACTGGATCCAGTCGGGGCCGAGCGCCGCGATCTGCGCCACCAGCGTATTGTCGGGATTGACCAGCAGCACGCAGGTCTCGACCCGGCCGCGGGCCAGCGAGATCAACTCGCCAATGGCGTCGATCTCAAGATGGCGAGGTGAGCGGGTGAAATGCACGAACCCGACCATGTCGGCGCCCGCGTCGATCGCTGCCTCGAGGATCGCCTCCGTCTTGATGCCGCAAATCTTGATGATCAGGGGATCACTCATCGGTCAGGACTTGGCCAGTTCGTCGATGACGGGAAGGGCGGGCGAGCGGCGGATGGCGTCGACCTCGCGGGTCAGCCGCTCGGCCTCCCGGCGCCAGGTCCGTGCGTCGCGGCGGTGCTGGCCCTGGGCGAACCAGGTGGCGACGCCGCCCAGCACCACGCCGAACAGCAGCACGGCAAACATCACGAGGAAGAACGGCACACCGACGCCGGGCGTGGTCAGCGCCTCGGAGGGAACCAGCGGATTGAAATTCACCACCACCAGTTGGCGGTTGGCCAAGGCAAAGACGATCAGCACCAGGCAGAGCGGCACCAGCACGACCCAACCGACAATGCGTCTGATCATCTGATCTTCTTCCGGTCGCCCGAGCTAGTCGCGGTTGAGGCGCTCACGGATCTCCTTGCCAGCCTTGAACTGCGGCACATATTTTTCACCGACATCGACCTGCTCGCCGGTGCGGGGATTGCGGCCGACACGGGCCGGGCGGTTCTTGACGGCAAACGCGCCGAAGCCACGCAGTTCGACGCGGTCGCCGCGCGCCATGGCGTTGCCCACCTCGTCGAGGATGGCATTGACGATATTTTCGATATCGCGCTGGAACAGATGCGGATTCTCGTCGGCAAGCTTTTCGACCAGTTCAGACTTGATCATCGCGCCCCCAGACAGTCCGCAATCGGGCCCGTCCTCTACCGTCAGCCGGCAACCTGCCAAAGCGAAACCAGCCCGTCAAGCGCGATGGGCCCCTCGGCCGGCAGGCCAATGGCCGCACGGGCCTCGCCGCCGAGCCATTTGCCGAAGTTGGAGAAGTCGGCGCGCTCGATCGGATAGACCGAGATGATGGGGAGATCCGCCTTGATGGACTTGTTCTTTTCGAGCCAGTCGATGGCTTCGGTTTCCCCGCCCACCTCGTCGATCAGCTTGGCGGCAATCCCCTGATTGCCGGTCAGGATGCGACCGTCGGCGAGCGGCAGCACCTCGGCGCGGCTGAGGCCGCGGCGCTCGGCGACGATGTCGACGAACCACGAGAAGCTGTCATCGACCAGCGATTGCAGCGAGGCGCGC
>JANXSI010000618.1 GCA_025352765.1 Devosia sp.
CGCTCGCTGCGCGAGCACATCGAGATCATCACCGCCTGCCAGGCGCGCGACGCCGACAAGGCGGAAGCCGCCCTCACCGCGCATTTCGGCGAAGCGTTGCGCCGCCACATGGGATTTTTCTGAACCGGCCCGGCGGGTGCCGTTGATCGGTCCCCCAGCGGCGTGACAAGGTGAACCCGTGACACGAGCCGGACCAACCGGCCAGCCACGGGAGAAGCACAATGACCAAGAAGCTCAGGTCGCAGGCCTGGTTCGGCGGCACCGACAAGGATGGCTTCATCCATCGTTCGTGGATGAAGAATGGCGGCCTGCCCGACGACGCCTTCGACGGCCGCCCGATCATCGGCATCTGCAACACCTTCTCCGAATTCACCCCGTGCAACGCGCATTTTCGCGAGCTGGTGGCACACGTGAAGGCCGGAGTGCTGGAGGCAGGCGGCCTGCCGCTCGAGTTTCCGGTGTTTTCCTGCGGCGAGTCGAACCTGCGGCCGACCGCCATGCTGTTTCGCAACCTCGCCTCGATGGACGTCGAGGAATCGATCCGCGCCAACCCGATGGATGGCGTCGTGCTGATGGTGGGCTGCGACAAGACTACCCCGTCGCTGGTGATGGGCGCGGCGAGCTGCGACCTGCCGACGATTGCCGTTTCGGGTGGCCCCATGCTGAACGGCCGCTACAAGGGCAAGGTCATCGGCTCGGGCACCGATGTGTGGAAGTTCTCCGAGGCGGTGCGCGCCGGCACCATGAGCGCCGAGGATTTCGCCGCTGCCGAGAACGGCATGTCGCGCTCGCCCGGCCATTGCATGACCATGGGCACCGCCTCCACCATGGCCTCGATGATCGAGGCGCTCGGCATCACGCTGGCGGGCAATGCCGCCTGGCCGGCGGTCGACGCCCGCCGCGCCCGCCTCGCCCGCATGTCGGGCCGCCGCATCGTCGAGATGGTGAAACAGGACATCGTGCTGTCGAGCCTGCTGAGGAAAGAGGCTTTCGAGAACGCCATCCGCGTCGTCGGCGCCATCGGCGGCTCGACCAATGCGCTCGTCCACCTCCTCGCGATCGCCGGGCGGGTCGGCGTCGACCTGACGCTCGACGACTGGGACCGCGTCGGCCGCAACGTCCCGACCCTCGTCGACCTGATGCCCTCGGGACAGTTCCTGATGGAGGAACTGGCTTACGCCGGCGGCATCCCGGCGGTGATGAAGCGCATGGCGCATCTGCTGCACCTCGGCGCCGTTACCGCCGATGGCGGGACAATTGGCGACCGGGTTGAGGCCGCGGAAATCCTCGACGACGCGGTGATCCGTCCGCTCGACAACCCGCTGGTCGCCGATGGCGGCCTTGCGGTGCTGGGCGGCAACCTCGCGCCCAATGGCGCCATCATCAAGCCGTCGGCCGCAACCCCCGCGCTGATGCAGCACCGCGGCCGCGCCGTGGTGTTCGACGACATCGACGACTTCAAGAAGCGCATCGACGACCCCGCACTCGAGGTCGACGCGAACTCCGTTCTGGTGCTGCGCAATTGCGGCCCCAAGGGCTACCCCGGCATGGCCGAGGTGGGCAACATGCAATTGCCGCGCAAGCTCCTGGCGCAGGGCGTGCGCGACATGGTGCGCATATCGGATGCCCGCATGTCGGGCACGGCGTTCGGCACCGTGGTGCTGCACGTCTCGCCCGAGGCCGCCATCGGCGGACCGCTGGCACTGGTCAGGAGCGGCGACGAGATCAGCATCGACGTCGCCGCGCGGCGCCTCGAGCTGCATGTCGGCGCCGAGGAACTCGACCTCCGTCGCGCCGCGCTGCAGGTGACAGAGCGCACCTATCGCGGCGGCTATGAGACGCTCTACGTCAACCACGTGCAACAGGCCGATCTCGGCGCCGATTTCGACTTTCTCGTCGGCCGCCGCGGCGCCGCCGTGCCGCGCGAGAGCCACTGAGCCCTGCCACCACACAAGGAACCATGCACATGACGGCGCTACAGGGGAAATGGTCGCTGGTGACGGGCGCGAGCCGGGGCGTCGGCGCCCATATTAGCGAAGGGCTGGCGCGGCTCGGCTCCAATCTGGTGCTTCACAGCCGCGATCTGGCCCATACCGAACCCCTCGCCGTGGAGCTGCGGCGCCTCGGGGTGAAGGTCGTCACCGTATCGGCCGAGCTGACCGACCAAGCGCAGGTCGATGCCATGCTCGAGCGGGCGCTGGCGGAGGCCGGGCAGATCGACATCGTCTACAACAACGCGGCCATCCAGTCGCCGAAGCAGGCCGATGCGTGGGCGGTACCGGTCGAGGACCTGCGGGCAAGCTTTGAGGTGAACTTCATCAGCCTTGCCCGCATCTGCTACCGGCTGGTGCCGCCGATGCTCGCCCGCAACTGGGGGCGCGTCGTCAACCTGACCTCGGGCATCGTCGACCAGCCGGAGCTGGCGGCCTACGCGGTTTCGAAGGCCGCCGTCGACAAGTTTGTCCGGGATTTCGCCCCCTCGCTCGCAGGCTCGGGGGTGGAGATGAACCTCCTCGATCCCGGCTGGCTGCGCACCGACCTCGGCGGCCCCAACGCCCCGGGCGATCCGGCCTCGGTGCTTCCCGGCGCGCTGGTGCCGGCCCTCCTCAACGACGGCCGGAGCGGCCGCTTCTTCCGCGCCCAGGACTATACCGGCCTGTCGCTCGAGGCGGCCGTGCGGCAGGCGGCGACAACCGCCTGACCGCCGCCGTCGCGGTCAGTTGCCCTTGGCGTTGAGGATCGCCCGCGTGATGCTGCTTTCCGACGGATAGAGCGGCACGAGGCAGGCGTGGAGGGCGTGGTAGATGTCGCCCTTGCCGGCAAACAGCTTGAAGCTCGGCTGCATGTGGGCCGTGAGCTCCTCGCGCCAGCCGCCGACGTCCTCGTCGAGGAAGTTCTTGGCGATGACATCCCAGATGGTGCGGTACCACTGCTCGTGGAAGGCGCTCGGCCGATGGTCGGAGAGGAACGACGCCGCGCCGATCCCTTCGGTCGCGGGCCACCAGAGCTTGTGCGGCAAATCCGGAGCATCGTTCCAGTCGAGGTTGTAGTAGAAGCCGCCGCGGGCCTTGTCCCAGCCGATGGCGATCGCCTGCGCGAACAGCGCCTCCGACGCGACCGGCATCCAGTCGTGCTTTTTGCCGCCCAGCGCCCAGAGCTGCAGGATCAGCCGCGACCACTCGAGCCAGTGGCCCGGCGTAGTGCCCGGCGGCCGGAACATCTCGTCGCCCTTGTAGGTCTTGTCGAGCACCCACTCGCCATCGAAGTGCTCGGCCACCCGGTAGCCGTTCTCGGCCGCCCGGCAATGGATGACGAGGTCGGCGACCCGCTCGGCCTTGTCGAGGTAGCTGCGCTCGCCGGTCGCCTCGAAGGCCGCCATCAGCGCCTCCGTCAGGTGCATGTTGGAGTTCTGGCCGTGATAGTCCGAGATCGGCGACCAGTCGGCGTTGAACTCCTCGGCGATGGCGCCGAACCGCTCTTCCCAGAACTTGGTCTCGAGCAGCTCGGTGACGTCGGCCAGCATGCGGTCGGCCAGCGGATGCCCGACGAGCTTGGCGCTCGAGGACGCCAGCAGCACGAAGGCGTGGCCATAGCCCTGCTTGCGGCCGTCGCGCGGACCGTTGTCGTCGAGGGTCCAGAAATAGCCGCCATGCTTGGCGTCGCGGTGATTGTTCCAGATGTACTGCATGCCGTGGTCGACGATCGGATCCGAGCCCGGGCGTCCGAGCAGGCTGCCGATGGCATAGCAGTGCACCATGCGGGCCGAACCGTGGAGGCCCCGCACCGCATTGTCCGGGTTGAGCGGCCGGCCGGCCCTGTCGAGTTCGAAGAACCCGCCCTTGGGGTTGAAGCTCCGCTTTTCGAAGAACGCGAACAGCGCTTCGGCCTGCCCCTTGAGCCACTGCCGGTGGGTCGCCCGCTGGCGCCAGGGGGGAAGGGAGGTCTCGGTCGTTGGCATGATGCTAAGGTCCTCTTCGCGGCCGTTTCGCCGGCGCTCGTTTCGTTGGCCCGCTGCGGCCGAACCGCAGTCGGCGGGCACTCTATACGCGATCCGGCTGCCTCACAAAGGCCCGACGCCAAGATTTTATCTATCTCTGCCAGTGACTTATCGACAACGACGTCGGGCGAAACGGCCGGCGGCACCGCGGCGCCCGGCCGGCCACATGCCAGCCAAGCTGCGGTCGCTCTTGCTTCACACGGGCCCGATAGTCTACCGGGGCGAGAAATCGCAGCCGCCCTCGCCTGCCAGCCTTCCAAGGACACCATGATTCGTCTCGAAAACATCGGCAAGCAGAACGGCCGCCAGATCATCTTCATCGAAGCTTCCGCCAGCCTGCAGCGCGGCGAAAAGGTCGGCCTCGTCGGCCCCAACGGCTCGGGCAAGACGACGCTCTTCCGCATGATCACCGGCGAGGAGGCGCCCGACGAGGGCCAGGTCTCGATCGATCGCGGCGTCACTATTGGCTATTTCAGCCAGGACGTCGGCGAAATGAGCGGCCAGAGCGCCGTGCTCGAGGTGATGGAAGGCGCCGGCCCCGCCGGCGCCATGATGGCCGAGATGGCGAGCCTCGAGGCTGCCATGGCCGATCCCGAGCGCTTTGACGAGATGGACGAGATCATCACCCGCTATGGCGAGGTGCAGAGCAAGTTTCAGGAGCTCGACGGCTACAGCCTCGACGCCCGCGCCCGCGAAGTCCTCGATGGCCTCGGCTTCAGCCCGGAAATGATGGACGGCGACGTCGGCGCGCTGTCGGGCGGCTGGAAGATGCGGGTCGAGCTCGCCAAGATCCTCCTGATGCGGCCCGATGGCCTCCTGCTCGACGAGCCGAGCAACCATCTCGACCTCGAAAGCCTGATCTGGCTCGAGGACTTTTTGCAGCGCTATGACGGGGCGCTGCTGATGACCTCGCATGACCGCGAGTTCATGAACCGCATCGTCAACAAGATCATCGAAATCGACGCCGGATCGCTCACCTCGTACTCGGGCAACTACGAGTTCTACCAGCAGCAGCGGGCGCTGGCCGAAAAGCAGATGCAGGCGCAGTTCGACCGCCAGCAGGCGATGCTGGCCAAGGAGATCGCCTTCATCGAGCGCTTCAAGGCCCGCGCCTCGCACGCCGCGCAGGTGCAGAGCCGGGTCAAGAAGCTCGACAAGATCGACAAGGTCGAGCCGCCCAAGCGCCGCCAGACGGTGTCCTTCGAGTTCCGCCAGCCCAACCGCTCCGGCGACGACGTCGTGATGCTGCGCAACGTCCACAAGAGCTATGGCAGCCGCAGCATCTATGACGGGCTCGACTTCCAGGTCCGCCGCAACGAGCGCTGGTGCATCATGGGCGTCAACGGCGCCGGCAAATCGACGCTGCTCAAGCTGGTGACCGAGAGCACGCAGCCCGACCAGGGCTCGGTCGCCCGCGGTCCGAGCGTCCGCATGGGCTATTTCGCCCAGCACGCCATGGATCTGCTCGATGGCGAGCGAACCGTGTTCCAGTCGCTCGAGGACGCCTTCCCGCAGGCCGGCCAAGCCTCGCTCCGCTCGCTTGCGGGCTGCTTCGGCTTTTCCGGCGACGAGATCGACAAGCGCTGCCGGGTGCTGTCGGGCGGCGAGAAGGCCCGGCTGGTGATGGCCATGCTGCTGTTCGATGCCCCGAACTTCCTCGTGCTCGACGAGCCGACCAACCACCTCGACATCGCCACCAAGGAAATGCTGATCACCGCGCTCTCGCAATACGAGGGCACGATGCTGTTCGTCTCGCA
>JANXSI010000622.1 GCA_025352765.1 Devosia sp.
CGAGGCGGAGCAGGCTTTGCTCGTAGGCGCGCATCACGCCATCGTACGAGTAGTCCCAGACGACCTCCATGTTGAGCCCGCCGCCCCAAGGGGCGCGATCGAAGGTTGTCGGATCTGCGGGACGCTTCAAGTAGCGGCCGACCTTGGTGGTGAGGATGAAGTCTTCGCGCGGTCGGTCGCGAAGGAAATCGCCGCTGCGCAGCTCGCTGAGGCCGCGGCCGTACCACGGCGCGGAGTCATACAGGCGGATGCCGGCATCCCAGGCGGCCTGCATGGTCTCATGCACTACTTCGCCCGAGACCCGGTGGTACATGCCGCCAAAATGGGCGGTACCGAGACCAAAGGATGGGATATTCAAGGCGGTGTTGCCGACCCTGCTACGATCAGTGAGGCGGTTAGGCATATGCTGCTCGGTTCAACTCGCAAACGGAAGGGGTTCGGGAGCCCGGAACACTGAGGCGATGTCGGGATCGGCAGCGACGGGCTGGTCCTTGTAGAGAAAGCACGCAGCGAGACGGTTCGAATCCGGCACGAAGCGGGGCGGCACTGTCGCCCAGCACTCAGCCATTGCGTGCGGGCAGCGTGGCGCGAACCTGCAGCCGTGCGTGACGCGCCCACTGGCGGCCTCGACACTTCGAATTTCCTCGCCGCCCCAGACCTTGGAAAGGTCGGGCAGCGGGATTGAGGAGACCAGCAACTGTGAATAGGGGTGCTTGGGATCGACGATGACTCGCTCCACTGATCCGGCTTCGGCGACCGAACCGCGGTACAGGATCATGATGTTGTCGCAGATCTGGAAGGCAGTGGTGAGGTCGTGGGTTATGTACACGATCGAGATGCCGAGTTCTCGGTTGAGGGTGCGCAACTCGTCGAGGATGGTCGCGCGTAGCGATGCGTCGACCATGGACACAGGCTCGTCGGCAACGATGAGGCGGGGTCGAAGCAGCACGGCACGGGCCACCATGATGCGCTGGCGTTGGCCACCGCTGAGTTCATGAGGGAACCGGCCTAGCGTGTCCTTGGGACGCAGACCGACGCGGCTCAATGCATCCTCGATCAGCGCACGCCCCCCGGCTTCGGAGTCGGCGAGCTTATAGCGCTTGACCGGCGTCGTCAGCACGTGGTCGATCCGATAGAACGGATTGAAGACCTCGAAGGGGTCCTGGAAAACCGGTTGCACTTCGCGGCGAAACGCCCTGCGCTCGACCCTGCTCATCGTGGCCACGGACTTGCCGCGATAGCGCACTTCACCCCTCGATGGATCGATGAAGCCAAGCATCATGCGGGCAAGCGTGGTCTTGCCGCTGCCGCTTTCTCCGGCAATGGCGGTCATCGAGGGCTGGCTATCCGAGAGCGTCAAAGTCACGTCATCAAGCGCAACGAAGCTGCCGTAAGTCTTGGTGATGTTTTTCATTTCGATTAGTGCGCTCACGACCGCGCCTCCGGTCTTCCGTCAGGCCGCGGGGGCAGCGATGGGTGCTGGGGATACAAATGGCACGCTATTCGCTCCCCTTGGCCGACCGGCTGCAGGATCGGAGTTTCCGTGCGGCAGCGGTCGAACGCGTACGGGCAGCGCGGATTGAAGCTGCACCCGGCCGGCAGATTAACCAGCGGCGGCGGCAGGCCGGGAATGCCGACCAGTGGCTTTTTCTCCTTGATCCCGGGAAGGCTGTCGACAAGGAGCCGTGTGTAGGGGTGGCGCGGGCTCTGGATCATCTGCTCGACCGGTCCGATCTCGACCAGCTTGCCCGCATACATGACCCCGACAGTATCGGCGAACTGGGCGATCAGGCCCATGTCGTGTCCAATCAGCACAACCGCAGCCCCAAGCCCTCCCTGCAGACGGCCCAGCGTCTGCATCACCTGGCGCTGCACCACCACATCGAGTGCGCTCGTCGGCTCGTCGGCGACGATCACCTTGGGCGAAAGCGACGTTGCAATCGCCATGGCAGCACGCTGCTTCATGCCGCCCGAGAGCTCGTGCGGGTAGCGCTTGCCGACATTCGGATCGAGGCCGACCCGAGAGAGCAGGACGCCTACGCGGGCTTCGAGTTCCGGTCGGGTCATGCGCGGCATATGCGCAGCGATGGCGTCGATGATCTGCTCTTCAAGCCGCATTACCGGATTGAGCGAACTCATCGCGCCCTGCGGGATCAGAGATATATCCCGCAGCCGGGTCTCGCGCAGTTCCTTCGTGCTCATCCGGAGAATATCGCGACCCTCGAGCCTGATGCTGCCGCCGGCAATTCGGCCTGGTGACCGCGTGAGACGCATCAGTGCCGTGGCCATTGTCGTCTTGCCCGAGCCGCTCTCACCGATGAAGCCGAGGCGCTCCCCGGGCCTCAGGCTGAACGACAGGTCGCTGACCGCCTTGGCCGGGCCGGACGAGGTGTCATAGTGGACGCTGAGGCCGTCGACGACGAGGATCGGCTCGGCGGGCGCAGCATCGGTCTGGCTGGCTTCTGTCATGTACGACGCGCGAGTCTGGGGTTGGCGAAGCGGTCGAACCCCACCGAAGTGAGAAACAAGCCAACAAAGATCAGCGCAATGATGACGATGGGCGGTGCCCACCACCACCAGTACCCGCGCAGCACGGCGGCCGATTGCTGGCTCCAGTAGATGGTATTGCCCAGCGTCATCTCCTCGAGGGCACCCAGGCCCAGCGCCTCCAGGCCAATCACGGCGAGGATTGCACCGGATACCGTGCCGACGAAACTCGCCACGATGTAAGGCATCAAGTTGGGCATGATCTCGCGGAACAGGATTTCC
>JANXSI010000691.1 GCA_025352765.1 Devosia sp.
CTGTTCTGGCGCTCGGGCATGACGGCGCAGGCCCTCAAGGCCAATTTCCAGGGGCTCAAGGACCTGTTCGTCATCGGCAAGTTCTCTGAGGCGACCAAGGCGAACAACAGCGGCTGGATTTCCAACAGCGCGCTGTTCGAATTCGACAACGCCATCGCCACCGCTGGCACCATCACAGACCCGATCGAGGTCGCCGTTGCCGGCACCGGACTGGTCAAGCTCAAGGTGATGACCAACATCACGCGGTCGCTCGATACGCTCTTGGGCGAGAATCTGCCCAGCGCCCTCGGCCTAACCATGGGCTTTTCGCAGCTGGACGGCGACTGATGTGGGAGCGGCGGACCTTTCTCAAAGCCGCGGGTGCCGGCTTTGTCGCAACGCTGTTGCCGCAGCGCGCTGAGGCGCTCGAGCGGGCCGAACTGCTGTTTGCCACGGCCACGCAGGAGTCGCCCGGCAGGTTCGGTGCGCGCGTCATCAGCGAGACGGGAAGACTTGTAAGCGTCGTCGACCTGCCGGTCCGTGGCCATGATGTTAGCTTTTCGGCAGAAGCCGGTCGGGCGGTGGTGTTCTCGCGCCGGCCAGGAGTCTATGCGGTAGTGTTTGACCCGTCGGGGCGTGTGGCGCCGGTGACGATCACCAGCGTCGAGGGCCGGCACTTTTTTGGCCACGGAACCTTCTCGCGGGACGGCAAACTGCTCTACGCGGCAGAAAACGACTTTGCCAACTCGCGCGGCGTCATCGGCATCTACGACGTCTCGGGAGGCTTTGGCCGTATCGGCGAGTTCCAGACCTTCGGGGTGGGACCGCACGAGATCATCTTGATGCCCGATGGCAGGACGTTGGCGGTCGCCAATGGCGGCATTGAGACGCATCCCGACTATGGACGGGCCGAACTCAACCTCGACGACATGAATCCCTCGCTCACCTTCATTGACGCCCGCAATGGCCAGCTTGTAGGGCAACTGCGCCTGGCGGCGGATCTGCACAAGCTGTCGATCCGGCACATGGTGGTGGATGCGCGCAACCGCGTCTGGTTCGGTTGCCAGTTCAGGGGCGACAAGACCGAGCGGCCGCAGTTGATCGGCTATGCGACCCTCGAGGGCGAGATCAGGCTGATCGAGCTGCCTGCCGACGCGCTCGGCAACCTGGGCAATTACGTCGGAGGGTTGGCCATCTCCGACGACCTCGAAATCATCGCGGCATCGTCTCCGGTCGGCGGTGCGATCCTCACCCTTGATGTATCGTCGGCCCGACCGACATCGCTGACTCTGCTCGACCACACCTGCGGCGCGGCGCCGGGCGGCAGGGGGTTTGTTGCGACCAGTGGGCTCGGCGAATGGCGGGGACTGGCAGGTTCGAGCGTGCCCAAGCAGCAATTTGACTTCCAGTTCGACGAGCATCTGCGCGCGATGCGCCGAGCTTGACTGAGATCAATGCCCAAGACGTCTATTTCGGCCGTAATGCTGCGGCCTCTGCTCGCGACGCGAAAACGAAGGCGTGAAGCGATCCCGTAGCTTTAGCTCTCCCTCCCGCGGCGCGATGTGATAGGCGTCTCGAAACATTTTCCTTGGAGAATTCTCATGACGACAAAATCTCTGATCGCCGGGCTGCTGCTCGGCGCGTCGCTGGCGGCCACCGGCGCACAGGCCCAGAGCCTCCAGTTCCCCAAGGGCCAAGGCGATTTCAGCTGGGACTCACTGCAGAAGTTCGCCGATGCCCACAAGGATCTCGCCGGCCAGTCCCTGACCATATGGGATGCCTGGAACGACCAAGGCGACAAGACGCAGTGGGAAGCTGTGCTGGCCTATTTTGCCGACGCCACCGGCGTGAAGGTCCAGGACGGCTCGTCCAAGAACTACGAAGAGCAGGCCCGTATCGACATCCAGGCCGGCTCGCCCGCCAACATCACCATCCTGCCGCAGCCTGGCCTCCTCGCCGACTTCGCCAAGCAGGGCAAGCTCACCGACCTCGGCGATGATACGACCAAGTTCATCACCGACAATTTCGGCGCCGGCTCCTCGTGGGCGGCACTTGGCCAGTATGAGGGCCCGGACGGCACGAAGCATCAGTATGGCTTCCCTTACAAGCAGGAAGTAAAGTCGCTGGTCTGGTACTCGCCGGACAATTTTGCCGAAAGGGGCTACAAGGTCCCCACCACCTGGGAAGACCTGATCGCGCTCCAGGACAAGATCAAGGCCGACGGCGGCACCCCGTGGTGCATCGGCATTGAATCGGGTGGCGCCACCGGCTGGGCGGCGACCGACTGGATCGAAAACATCCTGCTCCTGACGCAGCCGCCGGAAGTCTATGACGGCTGGGTCGCCAACACGATCAAGTTCAACGACAAACGCATCACCGACGCGATCGACGTGTTTGGCTCGATCGTCAAGGACGACAAGAACGTTGCCGGCGGCACCAAGTCGGTCGCCACCACCGCATTCGGCGACAGCCCCAAGGGCCTCTTCACGGTTCCGCCCCAGTGCTACCTGCACAAGCAGGCGTCGTTCATCACCTCGTTCTTCCCCGAGGGCAGCGTGGCCGGCACCGACTACGACTTCTTCTACCTGCCGCCGATGAAGGCTCACCCCGAGCTCGGCAACCCGGTCGAAGGTTCGGGCAACATCGTGACGATCACCAAGGACTCGCCGGCCGCCAAGGCGTTCGTCGAATACCTCAAG
>JANXSI010000698.1 GCA_025352765.1 Devosia sp.
TTTGGCGATGGCTTCGAGCCGGCGACGGTCAGCCGGCGTGACGGTGATGGTGATCCCGGTGCGCATGCATCAGACTCGCATGCGCGGCGATCAATAGGAATCCCCAACCGGACTCTTACGTCAGGCGGACACCACTAGCCGCTATTCCCGATCAAGATCACCATCCTGGGCCGAACGCATTGGAGAGATAGGTTCCGCCGCGTACTCGTACATATAGACTCTTGATCTCTGCCGTTGCGAACTCTCGCAGATAATCTGCGCGGCTTTCTTCGGTTGCCTTAGGCATCATCAGAAAGCATGCTGTTTGCATTGGGATATTTAGCTGGGGCACGCGGCATGAAACAAGCGCAGGCGCTGACCGAGAAGTGTGTTCCGGCGTGCAATTTTGACTCTGACTCAGTTTTGATGAAGTCGGGGAGCTGACTGACGTTAGGTTCACGTCGGGATCAGCGCTATCCCAAAGGGTCTTCGTCCTTCCTCTCTCGTTCCAGCCGGCTTCGCAGTCACCAGCGCCTCATCAGCTGCCGAAGTAACAACCGTGCAGATCCGCAGCACCGGCGTGATCAGTCGATGTCCGGGTTGCGGCGTTGTCAGCCGGCGCGTCCATAGCCGTTATCGCAGACGCATCGTCGATCTGCCGATGGCCGGCCGCTCCGTCGAGATGGTGGCGACGGTGCGCCGCTTCCGATGTGTGAGGCCGTCCTGTGCGCGCGAAGCATTTTCACAGAGCGGTTCGGCGACGGCGTCTTGGCACTTTGGGCGCGCCGGACCGCGAGGCTCGATGGCCTCGTCCATCACTTGGGCGGCCGACCCTTAGCGAGCTTCGCCAAGCGCCTGATGCTGCCCGTCAGCAACGATACCCTGTTGCGGGTCGTTCGGCGGCGTGGCTGCCCTGAGGCTCCACCCCCTAACGTGATTGGCATCGACGACTGGGCCTGGCGACGCAATCATCGCTATGGAACCATTATCTGTGATCTCGAGCGGCGGCGCCCCATCAGGCTGCTCCCCGATCGCGAGCCCGCCACCGCTCAGGCCTGGCTGTGTGAACAACCGCAGATCGCCATTGTCGCCCGCGATCGGGGTGGCGCCTATGCCCTAGCCACAGCCAAGGCACTGCCCCATGCCCTCCAGGTCGCTGACCGCTGGCATCTGATGGAGAACGCCAGCCGTGCCTTCCTCGACGCGGTCCGCAAGTCCATGCGTCAGATCAGAACGACGATCGGCACGATGACGATTAGCCCTGACCTCCTGACGGCCGCCGAGCGGATCCAATACGAGGTCTACCTGCGCCGAGAAGAATCCGACGCCGCTGTCGTCGCTCTCGCCAAGGACGGCGTCGCGATCAAGGAGATCGTCCGCCGCACCGGGCATAGCCGCGGCTTGGTGCGACAGATCCTGCGAGGTCAGCGCGGCGACGTGTTCAGGGTCCGAGAGACCTCGCTTGAGTCCCACCTGCCGTGGGTCGACGCTCAGTGGATCGCGGGCCACCACAACGCCGCCGAACTTTGGCGTCGGTTGGCGCCCCAGGGCTTCCACGGCTCCCTGCGGGTCGTCAATGAGTGGGCGACGCGCCGTCGGCGAGCGGACAGGGTGGACGCGGAGACCTTGCGTCGCATTCCATCAGCCCGAACCATCGCGCGACTCATGAACACTTCCCGCGGCACGCTTTCGAAGGGAGAGACGATCACTGTCGCCGCCATCGGGGCCGACGTTCCCTTGCTGATCGAAGTACGCGAGGTCATCGCGGCCTTTTCACGTTATGATCCGCCGCAAGACCGAGGCGGATCTAGGTCCTTGGATCGAGCGCGGTCGGGCCAGCCTCGGAGCTGCGCAATTGATGCTTCCGGCAGTTCTTTTCCGCCGACCGGGAACATTTCGACGTCTGAGCATCTCGCCGTCCGCGGGCGGCGGCGATAAGGCAGTGTGGGTCGGCGGGGGACACAGCTCGCGCCACGCCCGAACCTTCGGGCTTTGAAGGCGGCATAGTTACCGAGGATGGCGTGAACCATTTAACCGATATCCGTACTTCGACTTCCATGGTCTCCATGAAGCGGATGAGTTCCTGATGGCCGTGGCACACGGTGATGGAGAAAGCAGGAGCGACACCTGCTGGCTGCAACTGGGCGAGGTTATTAGCCGGCCCTCGGCGAGCCTTTCGGCCGCCTACCCTACCGTCCAAGCCGTCATGCCACACTGCAGCCGCCGGTACGTTAGTGGTACATCTGCGCGAGGCTCTCCGGAAAATGGTCGAACGCGACGCTCCCAAGCCTCTGGCGCTGATGCCCTAAGCCATCCTCAACGCCCGCTCTTCAGGCCGCTGCCTCTGTGACAGGTAAATTGACGATCCATAGCCTCGGCCTTTATATGTCGATCGGTGCATCCGCACCGTCATCCGGCGACGATGTCGATCTATCTAGCCACTGCTGTTCATGTTCGGCGCAGCCGATTTCGGGCCAAGATAGACACTTGATGGGTCCGATGGGCCTATAGACTGCGGATTTTTGCCGTTCAGCCAATAGTCGCTGCACTTAATATCGCAGGAACGACGGCTATTATAAGTTTGGTTGTGGGCGATGCACCAGTCAGTGCAGGCGTTGTAGCCAGTCTCGCACTTACCCGTACAGTTCTGCATCGCGATCGCTTGGCTCGCGATGCTCATTAAAGCCAGTGAAGTGAAAAGCGTCGTCGATAGCCTTTTGATACCAAGCATCGAATTTCTCCGGTAGGCTGGGACACAATTGTAGCAGATCGGTTGGCGTCACCATCGTCTTCCCACCATGAATGCCGCGTGATGGCTGGTCGCGGCTAACGTTCATGTGGTCCCAGGCAAGGACCTCAAAGCAAGCGGC
>JANXSI010000033.1 GCA_025352765.1 Devosia sp.
TCGATATCGCAGTCTACCTCCCCTCCCCCTTGAGGGGAGGGGCTGGGGGTGGGGGTCGACGCTTGCTCGATGCATCACATGCCTGATCGCATCCTCCACACCGAGCCCCTCACCCGGGAGGGCTTCGCGCCCTTCGGCCAGGTGATCGAGGCCGATGGCGCGCATCACTACCCGATCAATTCGGGCAATTGCGAACGCTACCATGACCTCGCCAGGGTCGAACTGGGCGGCGTCCACGCCCGCCCGCTGATCTCCTTGATGCACGCCCGCGGCTTTAGCCTGCCGCTCGACCTCAAAATGGTCGAACGCCATCCGCTGGGCAGCCAAGCCTTCTACCCGCTGTCGGCCAACCCCTTCCTCGTCGTCGTCGCCCTCGACCATTCCGGGACGCCGGACACGCCGCGCGCCTTCCTCACGGCGCCGGGTCAGGGCGTCAACATTGCGATGAACACTTGGCACGGCGTGCTCACCCCGCTTGGGCCGGACGCGCAGTTCCTCTGCGTCGACCGCGGCGGGGACGGCAACAATCTCGAGGAATTCTTCTTCGATATGCCTTGGCAGATCCGGTCCGTGTAATTGGCCGTCTTACGTCCTCCACAATCGCGGGCCAGTGTCCCTCCTTGGGGGCGATGTGGGGTGTTGCGTGGTTCACAAAGCCAGTCTGTGGATAGTCATCGCTGTCGTTTCATTCACCTCGCCCGCCCTTGCGGCCAAGGTCGAGCTGCCAGGTCAGGTCACCTATAACGAACGCGTCGCCCTGCCTGATGGCGCAACGCTGCGCATCCAACTCGTCGACGAGACCCTGCCCAACGCCGCGGCCCGGCTCGCCGTCGAAGCCCCGATCGGCCCCGGCCAGGTCCCGCTCAGCTTCACCCTCGCCTTTGAGGACACCCTCATCCTGCCCGGCCACAGCTACGCGCTGATCGCCTCGATCAATGCCGGCGGCGGACTGCTGTTTCGCAATTTTGAGCCCTATGCGGTCAACCCGCTCGCTCCGGCGGCTCCGGTTTTGATTGTCGCCAGTCTGGTCGGCCAGATCGTCACCGGCAGCGCTTCGAGCGCCGAACCGGTCGTCGATGCCCCTCCCGCGATCCTCGACAGCATTTGGCGGGCGGTCTCGATTGATGGCGCACTCGTCTTGCCCCGCACCACGCCCACTCTGGCCATCGGCAACGACCTGCGGGCCGGCGGCTCGGGGGGCTGCAATTCCTGGTTTGCCGAGGCCCGTCTAGACCAGGACACCATCCATTTCGGCAGCATCACCTCGACCCAGAGGGGCTGCACCCAGGCCATCGGCGCCCAAGAGCAGGCGTTCCACGACGCCCTCTCCGCCACGGCGACATGGCGCGTGGCCGGCGACGAACTCACGCTGTTTGGCACGGACGGGAAAGCTCTGCTAACCTTCCACAGATGATCACCTCCTCCGAACTGCTCACCCGCCTCATCGACGTCATCGAGTTCGATATCGCCCCCGGGACGCGCGTCGGCGTAGAGGCCGGCAACAAGCTCTTCGGCGCTGCGATCCTTCGCAAATCGGACCTCTCGGTGGTGATCGCCGCCACCAACAACGAAACCGAAAACCCGCTCTGGCATGGCGAGATTCACGCCATCAAGCGCTTCTACGAACTACCCGCCGAAGAGCGGCCAGCCCCCAAAGATTGCCTGTTCCTCGCCACGCACGAGCCCTGCTCGCTCTGCCTCAGCGGCATCACCTGGTCGGGCTTCGACAATTTCTACTATCTGTTCAGCCATCAGGATTCGGCCGACAGCTTCGCCATCCCCTACGACATCCAGATCCTCAAGGCCGTCTACGCCGTCCCCGATCCCGATCGCCCGGCGGCAGCGCCCGACCGCGACCTCTACAACCGGCAGAACGCCTATTTCGCCAGCCACGACATGTCGCACATGATCGGTGGCCTCGACCGCGGCAGCAAGGAGCGGCTCACCGCGCGCGTCGACGACATTACGGCCCTCTACGCCGACCTTTCCGCCATCTACCAGGCGGGCAAAGGGCACAAAGGCATCCCGCTGAGCTGAGACAGTTAAGTGAGGGATTTAGTATTGACACTGCGCGTGCACCCAATTACTAAAGCGATAACTTAAGTATGGACGGCGCAGATGCGAAAGCTGATCTACTCCATCGCGGTCTCGCTCGACGGCTACATCAACGACGCGAAAGGCTCGCTCGACTGGGTTCGCGTCGATGAGGAATACCATCGCTTCGCCAACGCCCAGCAGGCAGCAACCGGCCTTAGCCTCTATGGAACCCGCATGTGGCGGACCATGGCGTACTGGGACTCCGTCGAGACTGGGCCCGACTACATGGTCGAGTTTGCAAAACTCTGGAGGCCGGCCGAAAAGCTCGTCGTTTCGCATACACTCCGGGAGAGCGATCTCGTCGCCGGCGCCACCCTCCTCAGCGGTGGTCTCATCGACGCTGTCCGTGGCCTAAAGGCACTGCCCGGAAAGCAGATGGCAGTCTCTGGCGCCACCCTCGCCGGGAGCCTGATCGATGCCGGTCTGGTCGACGAGATCCAGCCCTTCATCGTCCCTGCCATTCTTGGTGGCGGCACGAGGTTTCTCCAGGTGACAAACCATTCGGAGTACGAGTTCGTCGAGACCCGGCCGTTCCAAAGCGGCATGACCTTTCTCCGCTACGAGAAACGGCCATGACACCCGCCGAGACGAACCTCGACCTAATGTTCGAGGCGCTTGCCGACCCCACCCGCCGGCTGATGATCGAGCGTCTGACTCGCGGGCCCGCCTCGGTCAGCGAATTGGCCGTGCCGTTCGCCATGTCGTTCCCGGCCGTCACCCAGCACCTGCAGGTGCTCGAACGCAGTGGCCTTGTCCGCACCGAAAAAGTGGGCCGCACCCGCACCTGCACCGTCGATACCGGCTCGCTGAGCCTCGTCGAGAAATGGCTCAGCGAGCGCCGCATCAACTGGGAGCGGCGCCTCGACAGCCTCGGCGCGTTTCTCGATGCCGAGGCCAAAGCCGCCGAGGCAAAGAAGTGAGCGACCGGCCTGATCCAGGTCGAAGCAACCCACCCAAGGAGACTAGCATGAGCGATCATTCCGTCGCGCACGGCACCTTCGTCATTGACCGGACTTACAACCACCCCGTTGAGAAGGTCTGGGCTGCCTGGTCCGATCCGAAGCTGAAGCAGAAGTGGTTCGGCGACGGCAACGACAACCCGCCAAGCGTCTTCGAGTTCAGGCCAGGGGGACGCGAATCCTCAGCCGGCAAGATCCATGATGGCCCGACCTACAATTTCGATGTCCTGTATCAGGACATCGTTCCACTCAACCGTATCCTCTACACCTACGATATGCACATGGACGGCCGGAAGATCTCGGTGTCACTGGCCGCGATCGAGTTCTGGCCCGAAGGCAAGGGCACCAGACTGAAGCTTAGCGAGTACGGTCTGTTCCTCGATGGCCTCGACAACTCAGAACAACGTCATGCCGGCACGATCGGCCTGCTGGACAGCCTCGGCACGTTTCTCGACAAGCAGCAGTAGGAAATAGAGTGATGCGCACTGTCGTACTCGCCATGTTTATCAGCCTCGACGGCTACATCGAGGGCCCCGGCAAGCAGCTCGTGCCGCCGCCCTATTCGCCCGACCTCAGGACCCACTGGATCGACCGCAACATGGAGCGGGCCGGCACCATGATGTACGGGCGCGTCGCCTACGAGGGCATGGCAGACTTCTGGCGATCGCCGAAAGCACCGGCCGCCCAGGCGGACGCCCTGGCGAACATGGACAAGCTGGTGTTTTCCCGCACCCTGCAAGTCGCCGACTGGGGCAAGGTGGCGATTGTTCGCGACGACATCGCCGCCGAGATCGCCCGCCGCAAGGCCGAGGGCGATCGCGATATGGTGCTGATCGCCGGCGCCAGCATCGCCCAGACGTTCCTCCGGCTTGGGCTGATCGACGAACTCTGCCTGCTGGTTTCGCCGCTGCTGCTGGGTGGCGGCACCCGACTGTTCACTGGCGGTTACGACCGGACGCCGCTGCAACTGACCGAGGCCCTGCCGTTCGACAGCGGCGCGGTCCGCCTCACCTACCGCCGGAAGTGACTGGACCAGGTCGTTCACCTTGAGGCCCCGTGCCTTGTCGTTGCCGCAACCAGCCCCTATACCTCGTCCCGAGGGGCAGTAACTCCGGCAGCGGAGCGCGGAATGATCTACCACAACTTGCTCGCCATCGCATCGCGGGCACCAACGACCAGTGGCGTCCGGCAGGGAGAAACGTTCACCCCCTATGCCGAAATGGTCGGCCAGATCGAGCGGCTCGCCGCCGGCTGGATCGCTCGGGGCCTGGGACAGGGTGATGTCATCGCCCTGTTGCTCCCGAACTCCCCCGACATGTTTCTCGCGGCCCATGCCGTCTGGGCGATTGGCGCCATCTCCATGCCACTTGCAACAACGGCCACGCGCGCGGAGCTCGCGAACCTCGTATCAAAGACCGGCCTTGCTGCCGTGGTCACCAGTCCGGGTCTGGCGAAGGCAGCGGGACTGCTCATTGCCGACGTCGCGCCCGAGGCGCGACTCTTCCTGACAAACGCGCTGCCTCTCGAGACGCCGACGACGCCGCTCCCGCGCCTCGTCGGCAGCACACCGGCGCTTTACTTGTTTTCCTCCGGTTCGACGGGCCTCCCCAAGGTGGTGCCCCACACCCATGCTGAGTTGATCGCCGACGGCATCCGCACCAGCACCGCCTGGGACATCCAGCCCGACGATGTTGCAGTCGACATTCTGCCGGGCAATTTTGCCATGGGCTTCATGATGGGCACCATGGACATCGTCGCGCGGGGTGGAACAACGCTTTACTGGAGCGATCCGCTCCCACTGGCGCTGTCGCGCCGGAAATTGCTCGAGGCAATGGTTGCGCACAAGGCAACCTTCATGGGTGCCGTGCCGGCGATGTACGAGATCATCGCTGCCCAGACCGGCGACTTCGATCTGAAGCTCCGGCTTGCGTTTTCCGGAGGTGCCGCGCTGAAGCGCCCGATCTTTGAGGCGATGCGGATGCGCTTTGGCGTCACCCTGCGCCAGGCCTACGGCTCGACCGAGGCCATCATGGTCTCGCACAACGACTCTGCCGATGCGGATGCCAGTTGGGCGTCGGTCGGCCGGCCCGCCGGCGATGCCGAGGTGCGCATCGCGCCGTTCGCCACCGAATACGGCGCCGATGTCGGCGAACTCGAGATCCGCTCCGCCTCGCTGATGCAGGGTTATCTTGCCGACCCAGCCGCCAACGCGCAGGCCTTCGACGACGGCTGGTTTCGCTCGGGCGACCTCGCCATGCTCGACGAAGAGGGCCGTATCGTCATCCGTGGCCGCAGCAAGCTGCTGATCGAAGTTTCGGGGTTCAAGATCGACCCAATCGAGGTCGAGGAGACGCTGATGGCGCTGCCGACAGTTGCCGAAGTTGCCGTCACCGGTCGGCCCGACGCACGCAGCGGCAATCGCCTTGTCGCCTACGTGGTACGAGAGTCCGACGTCTCGGAAGACGACCTTATCCGCTACGCCCGACAGATGCTTTCGGTGCAGAAGGTCCCGGCGGAGATCGCGTTCATCGACGCCCTGCCCCGCAGCTCGACCGGCAAGTTGCTGCGGGCCAAACTGAAAGAACTCTAGGCGGTGCGCCGCGCCACGTAGGCCGAAACGGTTGCCGGCGACTCGAAGAGCTCTGCGCCCATGTCGCCATCCGGGATACTGATCCCGAATCGCTCCTCGAGGAACTGCACGAGCCGCACCAGATTGATCGAGTCGAGCACGCCAGCATCGAGCAGCGGCGTATCCCGTGTCACCGGCCCGCCGCCCGTTTCGGCGACCACGCTGGAAATGTACTCCATGATCGGTTGTTCGACGTTGCTCATCACTTAAGTCCCTAAATTTGCCTGCATACTAGCCAATTTTGCGCTGACCTGAAATGGTGCGCGACAAGGAGGAATTCGCTTTGGGTGAAACACGGGCTCTGGGCGAACAGGAGCGTCTGCTCAACTACCTGCATGCCTTCGGCGGGCTGATCGCCACCCAGGTGCTGCATGTCCGCGGCCGGGTCGATCCGGCGCAGGTTCGTGATGCGCTCGCCTGGCTGCAAGCCCAGCATCCGATCCTGCGCGCCCATATCCGCTATGGCAGCCTGGTATTCCGCCGCTTGCCACCCTTTGTCTATCGTCAGCCATGGTTCGATACCGAAGGGACCACCGAGATCCCGTTCGATGTCGTCGAGGACCCGGACCCGGAGGCTTGGCGGCGGATCCTGGCACATGACCTTCGGACACCCATCAAGCGCGGCAAGACCCCGCGGGTTCGGCTGACACTGGTTCGGACCGGAGCCGACGCCGATTTCTGCCACATCATCATCTGTGCAGACCACGCAACAATCGACGCCCAATCGGGCAACATGCTCGGCCGGCAATTGCTCGAATACCTCGCCGATCCCTTTGCCGCTCAGGGCAAAGTTCCGCTGCATTCGACGCTGCCGCCACCGCTTGAAGCCGGCTTCCCCAAGCGCTCCGATAGCGGCACGCGCGGCTATGAACCGGCGATCCGTCTGCCCAAGCAGACGATCGCTGATCCCAAGCAGGAAACGCGGGTGCTGTCGCACCACTTCGGCGCGGCGGAAACGACGGCACTGAAGGCCGTAATCAAGGCCAACAGAACGACGCTCCACGGCGCGGTGACGGCGGCATTCCTCACGGCGATGCGGGAGCGCTACCGCATCGACGCCATGACCTGCCTCACCACCATCGATCTGCGCCGCCTCTGCCGGCCCGCGCTGCCGCACGAGACCTATGGCTGCTACATCGATATCCTGCGCACCCGGCACGGCATCGGCGACGAGTTCTGGGCGACTGCCCGTGAGGTCTCGTTCAAGCTCATCACGACCCTCGCCAAGGATCAGGAGGCCGCGACGATCATGAAGCTGCCCGAATGGGAGGTTTACCGCCACGAGGCCGCAGCGACCATGTCGAACAACCGCCGGATCGACGGTTTAGCCGTCACGACAGCCGGCGAGTCGGGGCTCAAGCGAAATTATGGTCAGTACGAGCTCGATGACGTGACGATGGCGGTTTCGCTCGACATGTTCGGCCCCTCGGTGTTCGTCATTGCCAGCGAGCGCCTCGGCGGTATCGACCTCAGTGTGGGCTACACGGCCTACGCAATGAGCGACGCCGAGACACGCTGGCTTGCGGACCGTGCGATCGCTCTGCTGGGCAGCGCTACATAAGGATGCCGGCGGCGCCGATGGCGAGAACCGCCATTACCAGGGCGAAGACGATCAGCAATTGCAGGGTGGTCATTATTCGAACGTGTGAACCCACGCCGGCTGCACCGCGACGCTGGGCGAGGGGACCATCGACGAGGCGAAGCTGATCGTTCCGAGCGACAGGGCGAACATGGCGATGAGCGATAGCTTCAGCATTTGCGGCGGCTCCCAAACCTTGGTCTGCCCGCACAATGCCCGGTACCGTTTGAACGTTCCCGCAAGGCGGCGTTTAGCTGGCGTTCATCCGTTCACGAAAAAGGGCGACCCGAAGGCCGCCCTTTGGACTCTGGTCTAGCGACCGATCAGGCGCTGGCGCGCTCACGCGAGCGCGGCGGCTGGCCGGACCGCTTCGGACCGTTCTGACGGCCCTTGGGCGGCAAGGCGCTACCCGAACCGGTGGGCTTTTCCCACCAGGTCTTGCCAGCCGGCGTGGCCGGGGCAGTTGCCAGTTCGGGGCGCTTCTGCTGGCGCGGCTTGTGCTCGCCGCGAGCGTCAATGATAGCGGCCTTCTTGGCGCCGGAGAAATGGCGCCCGGCATTGGCCTGCGGCCGCTGACCGGTACGCGCACCCTCGGGCCGCGGCCCCTGGCCGCGATGCGGCGTGCGGGTTGCGGCGGGCGCGGCATGCTCGCCCGCCTTGATCTCGCCGGTAAACGGCAAGGTACGGCGGATCAGCTTCTCGACGTCGCGCAGCTTGCCGCGCTCGGTACCGTCACACAGCGTGATGGCAAAGCCCGACGCGCCGTTACGGGCGGTCCGGCCGATGCGGTGGACGTAGTTCTCCGCATCATCCGGCAACTCGTAGTTGATGACGTGCGTGATGTTGGGCACGTCGATGCCGCGCGCTGCGATATCGGTCGCGACCAGGATGCGTACCTTGCCCGACGAAAAGCCCTTCAGCGCCGCCTGGCGGGCGTTCTGGCTCTTGTTGCCGTGGATGGCAGCGGCCTGGTGACCGTCGATCTCGAGGTTCTTGGTCACCCGATCGGCGCCATGCTTGGTGCGCGAAAAGATGATGACGCGTTCGAGGGCCGGGTCGGCAAGCAGCGTATTGAGTTCGTCGCGCTTCTGCTTGGAACCCGAAAAGATCACGCGCTGGTCGATCGTGGTGACCGTGGTCGCCGGCGCCTGCGCTTCGACCCGCACCGGATCGTTCAGCAGACCCTTGGCGAGCTCGGCGATCTCCTTGGCCATGGTGGCCGAGAACAGTGCCGTCTGGCGCCGCGAGCCGATGGCGGCCGCGATCTGCTTGACCGGGTGAATGAAGCCCATGTCGAGCATCCGGTCGGCTTCGTCGAGGACGAGCCAGCGGGTCTCGTTGAGACGGATCTTCTTGTCGTCGAGCAGATCCTTGAGGCGACCGGGCGTCGCGATCACGACGTCGGCGCCTTTGGCGATCTTCTGGATCTGCGCGTTGCGCGAGACGCCGCCGAGGACGAGAACGGTCTGCAGCCGCATGCCGTTCGACAGCTTCTGCAACACTTCCTCGATCTGGACCGCGAGTTCGCGGGTCGGCGCCAGGATCAGCGCGCGCGTGGTCATCGGCTTCGGACGGCCTTCGAGCTCGGCGATGCCGGCAATGATCGGCAGCCCGAAAGCGGCCGTCTTGCCCGACCCGGTCTGCGCGATGCCGAGGATGTCGCGGCGCTGCAATTGGGGGGGAATGGCCTGCGCCTGGATGGGCGTCGGCACGGTGAAGCCGGCCTTGTCGAGAGCAGTCAGAATCTGCGCTGGCAGGCCGAGGGTAGCGAAACTTGTGTGGTTCAATGTAAAATCCAGTTGGCGCTCCCGGACCATACGGGGCGCACCACCGCGCTCATGGCGGCGGAGTATTAACAGCACTGGCGATGGGGATCATCGCGCGGTTGCGTTCAAACCCAGGATGGTCGCTGGGTCACTTCGCCGCTCACCGCAATCGATCGATAAGAAGAGAAGCTTGGTCGCGATTGTCTTCGCGATGGGTGGGATATGGGGCAGATCGGCTCCAAATGCAAGAAATATGTCCGCCGGTCAGCTATGCGTCACCGGGTAAAGGACCGCAAACTCTCGGCCCGACAAGGGGTTAGGCGACAGCAAGGCGCTGAGCGGCCCACTGCCCCGCACCACCTGCGGTTCGCCACCGTGCGCGTCGGCACGCGGCAGAACCGCGAGCAAACCCGCAAGCCCGATCACCCCCGCGGCCGCACAGCGGACCAGCAGTTTTCTCTTACGCTGCAACAAGACCTGGAAACCGAACATCGCCCACCTCTGGTGAGCGTCTCATAGCAGAGCCGGTTCGCGTGCAGTCGAACAAGCTTCTAGCGTGGTATCCGAGCGGTGAACGGGCTATTTGACCGTTTCGCGCGTCGCCGAGAACGAGGCGATGAGCGGTGCATTGGCCACGTTTGCCGGATCACTGCGTAGCACTGTACCGAGGATGGTGTCGGGCTGGGTGCCGACGCCAGACCACGACGGGATCAGGTAGCCGAAATAGTCGTAGTTGTAGGCCTTGCCGCTGACCGTAGCGGTGCCGTGCAACCGGATCGTTGCGCCCTGCTTGGCCGCGTAGAAGGCGTTGCCGGTGAGGTCGTAGGTCACCCCTTGCCCGGTCCGCTGACCGACGATCTGGCCCTTCTGTTCGGTCAGGGTCAACTCGTTGAGCCCGAGCGCGATCTTGGCCAGCGTATCCTTGGGATTACCGCTGACCGAGAAGCTCCGGTAGACCCACTTGCCGGTGAAAGCCCCGGCCTGGGCGGTGAGAGTAAGTGTCGGCATCCCCTGCGCCAGCACGCCGACCGGCAGCGCCAGAGCCGCAACAAGCGCGGCCCCCGCCGCGACTTTCTTCAAGGAAAGCATGGTGTCCCCCCGCCTGGTCCAACTGCCGAAGATTAGCAGAGGACGGGCGTGGGACGCCAGCAAAGTGAATAAAAGGTTAACGATCGAGGAGCGGCTAGATGCCGCCATACCAGTCGTACCCGTGGTCTTCCCAGTACCCGCCCTGGCCCTGCCCGAACTTGCTGAAGCTGTCGACGAGCTCGATCGTGTGGACGTATTTGGGCTGTTTGTAGCCGAGCGCCCGCTCGATCCGCACCCGCACCGGTGCACCGTTGCTGACCGGCAATGTCTGGTTGTTGAGCCCATAGGCCAGCAGTGTCTGCGGGTGGTGACCATCGATCAGGTCGGAACTCTCGTAATAGGCCTCCGGCCCCGACAGCCCGCCGCCCATCGTGTCGTAGCAATGATAGACGATGAACCGCGCACTCGCCTTGGGCACGGCCTGGTCCAGCACCGGGCCCAGCGGGGTGCCGGTCCATTTGGCAATGCAGCTCCACCCCTCGACGCAATCGTGACGCGTCACCTGGCTTTGCGCCGGCATGTTGCGCAACTCGTCGAGCGAAAAGCTGAGGTCGTTCTCGACCAGCCCGGTCACCCGCAGGCGGTAGTCGGCGAAATTGTTGGCCTTGAGCGCCAGATAGTCGGCGGTCTGCGGATCGGTTGAGCCGTTCGGCCGCTGCGGTTGCCGGATCTCGCTCTCGTCATAGGTGTGCGCCAGGGACTGCTGGCCGGCCAGCACGCGCTGCGCCTGGTAGGTGAGGCTGTTGGCGCGCTCGAGGAAATCGCGGACCTGGTGGTCGCGCTGCCCCAGAAAATCGAACTGGTCGCAGCCGGCGAGCACGAGGCTCGAGGCGCCCGCCGCCGACGCGGTCAAAAAGGAGCGGCGCGAGAGGATCAGGTTGGCCATCTCAATGTCCCTCCGTCTTGGAGTCAGGCGCAGCGTGAACGTTTGTCCGGTAGTAGCCGGTAATCATCGAGCGCAGTTCGTTGATGGGATTGGCCAGCACCACCATGATGATGTGAACGACGAAGAAGAGGACGAACGCCACCATGGTAACGAAGTGGATGGTGCGCGCCGTCTGCCGGCCACCGAACAGCTCCAACAACCACGGCCACGCTGCATCCATTCCCGGCGACATGGTGAGGCCGGTTAGGATGATCAGCGGGAAGGCAATGACGAACACGCCGAAATAGGCGACCTTCTGCAGCGGCGTGTAGCTCCGGCCGTGAGTGAAGCGCAGCCGGATATGATCGATGATGTCGCCCGGCAGCCCGCGGATATCGCGCGGCTTGAGCACGATATCGCGCCAGAAATGCCCGGATGCCAGCGCCTGAATCAGCCAGATGGCGAGGGCACCGACGAGGATCCAGGCAAAGAAGAAATGCACCACCCGTCCCGTCCCGAGGTCGCGATAGGACGGGATCGTCGCCCAGCCCGGGAACGCGGTGAACACCGGCTGCGCGGCACTGCCGCTCATGCCGAGAACGCCCGTGGTGTTGTAGATCTGACCGAAGAGCTTGGTCTGCCCGGCCGGGCCGCTCGGCCCGTTGGTGGCATAGATGTCCATGATCGAGTTCTCGAACGCGAAACCCGATTGCTGGCCGACATAGAGGTTGGGGCGGGCGTTGAAGATCTGCAGGCCCGACAGCAGCAGGAAGAACATCGCGACGGCCCAAACCCAGTGGGTCAGTCGTGTGAGCCCCGCTTGCCGATAGATGAGCGTCGAATCCGTCTCGCTGACGCGACGATCATTGGCGACAAGCCCGGTGAGTGATCCAAGCAGGCCCAGGGCCACTGGAACGGCCAGCACCCAGCCGAAGCTCTTGAACACGATGCAGCCGGCAAGCCAGAACAACACCCCGATCAGCGCAATCGCGCCACCAAGGCCGAGGCGCGTCAGGACGATGACGCCGCCGAGGATGAGAAAGACCGCGCCAGCGGCCAGCAGGGACAGGCTGACCGGATCGGTCGCGCGCTCGACGCCCCACGTCGCAACCTGATCGTGCGCGACCACCAGCAATATGACGATCGCCACGGCGGCCACTCCCGCGAGTAGGCTGAGCCCGGCCGACGCAGTACGTGGTGCGGGTCCGGTCTCTAACGGAAACCCGTTGTCAATTGTCGCCATTCCTGCCCCCCGTGCATTGCGGCAAATTCGAAGGCAGAAACGGCGCTATTTACGGGCAAGTTTCAAGTCACGTCTGGCCAAGCGGCCGTGATCGGCACGTGAAAATCAGTCGCGGGCCGCCCAGTTGATGCCGCGGCGCACGATGGTGGCGAATTCCTTGTTGTCGAATTCCGCCGCGCGGTGTCCCAGGGTGCAGTGGAAGACCTTGCCGGCGCCGTAGCGCCGCTTCCAGACCACAGGCATCACTACACCCTTGGTCCAGGGTGCATGCTCACCCGAGAATGTGGTGGTTGCGAGGACCTCAACGGAGGGGTCCATGTGCATATAGTACTGTTCGGAATGATACGGGAACGACGCCGGAATGCCCTGCATGATCGGATCGTCCGGGCGCGTCACATCGACGGTGTAGTCGATAATGTTGCCCGGATGCGCGACCCACTGCCCGCCGATAACGAACTGATAGTCGACGGCCTCGCGGAACGCATCGCTCATGCCGCCATGGTGGCCGCCGACGCCGACGCCGTTTTCGACCGCTTTGGCAAAGTTCTTGGCGTGCTCGTTGTCGAGCTTGCTCATGGTGAATATCGGCACGATCAACGACAGATCGTTGATCGACGGATCGCCCAGCACCGACTGGTCGGTTTCAACCCGAACCGAAAACCCGTCCTCGTGCAGCCAGCGACGGTAGATGGCGGCACACTCTTCCGGGTCGTGGCCATCCCAGCCACCCCAAACGATCAAAGCACTGCGCATAGTAGGCTCCTCAACCAAAGTCGGCGGAGCTTAGCCAAAACGGGTCTTCGCACCAGCCCAAAAAACCGCTGCGATCGCGGCGGTACTAGCTGGCCTTCGGGGTCAGGAACGAGACGAAGTGCAGGTTGCGATCGAAGAACCATGTCGCCGGCGGCAGATAGATTCCCAGCCGCTCGACCGAGTTGACGAGTTGCAGCCGCGCCTTGAAGAAGGCCGCCTGCCACTCGCTACGGGACAGGAAGTTGTAGGGCAGCGGAACGCCATCGCCGATGTTGCCGCACCAGTCCATGAACGCCAGCGTCGCCTGCGCCAGCGGACCCTCGCGCAGATGGTCCTTGATGACGACCCCATTGCGCGCAACGCGCGAAGCCTCGGCGAGGACGACCGTCGGGTCGTCCGTGTGGTGAAGCACGTCGACGATCGTCACATAGTCGAAGCTCTTGTCGGCGAACGGCAGGGTGATCCCGTCATATTGGGCGATCGGCATCAGCGTTTTGGGGCGCGCCACGACGTCGACCCCCTCGATCTTGAGGTCGGGGCGGACCTTCATCAGCGCCCGGGCGAGCTGCCCGTCGCCGCAGCCGATGTCCAGAACCGTGCCACGGGCCGGGATCGCGTCGGCAAGCGCCCGCGACAACACCCAGATGCGGCGGTTGTAGTACCAGCTGTTGTTACCCGACAAAGCCCAAGACTTGCGGTCGAATCTGGCCGTTGTAGACGCCATCACGCCCCCCTACGATTTGCCCCGGCGACGGGATAGCAAAACTAAGCGGCCCTGTCAGCGGTCCTTTGTGACAACCGCCTCGAGCTGAGGCGCGCGACCCTTAGCGGGGGCGCACCAATTGGCGCCAGATCAGCAACACGATGATGGCGCCCACGATCTGGGCGAGGAAATTGGCGCTGTCGCCGGGCCCGTAGAGGTGGATGGCCTGGCCGAGGAAGGTCGCCACCAGCGCGCCGACGATGCCAAGCACGGTAGTGAGGATGAAACCCCGCGGCTTGGGCCCGCCCGGCGTCACCAGCTTGGCGATGATACCCGCAAAGAATCCGACGATGATGGCCCAGACGATATCCATGACCTGCCCTCCAATTCACGGCAGCATATCGTAGCGTCCGGGCCGCCTTGCAATGGCTAGTGCGTGGCCAATTCGCGGTGTTCGGAATCCGACAGCATGGCGAGGTCGAGAACCTTCTGCAGGTTCGCCGCGTGGCGGAAATCCGGCTGCTGCGACTTGCCGGTCCGGACCGAGGCGGCAAAGCGCTCGTAGTTGGTCGGCACGGCTGGCACCTCCATCTCTTTCCAGGTTCCTGTCTCGGCGTCTTCGCCGAGGCAGACCCGGAGCTTGCTCCAGTCGTGACGGTGCTGCACTTCGACCCCGCCCCGTTCGCCATAGACGCGCAGACGGAGCTCATTGAAGTGCCCGGTCGCCCAGCGGGTCGCGTGGATCACGCCCAGAGCGCCGTTGGAGAAGTCGACGGTCATGGCAAAACTGTCATTGGCGTCGAGTTCGTACTCGCCGATCTTATTGCCCGGCGCCTTGTCGAAAGTCTTGAGCCGGGCGAACACGTGATCGATGTCCATGCCCGAGCCGAACGACGCGAAATCGAGGATGTGGACGCCGATATCGCCCAGCACGCCGTTCGAGCCGTGCTTCTTCGACAGCCGCCACAGCCACTGGCTCTCGGTGCGCCAGTCGCCCCAGGCCTTCGAGACCAGCCAGCTTTGCAGATAGCTCGCCTCGACGTGTTTGACCGCGCCGATCTGCCCGGAGAGCACGATCTCCCGCGCCGTCTGCAGCTGCGCGACATTGCGGTAGGTGAGGTTCACCATGTTGACGAGACCGGACTGCTCGGCGACGTCGACCATCTCGAAGGCCTTGGTGGCGTCGGTCGCCAGCGGCTTTTCGCAGAACACATGCTTGCCGCCGCGCAGCGCCGCGATCGAGGTTGGGTGGTGAATCGAGTCGGGCGTGACATTGGCCACTGCGTCGAACTCGCCCCAGGCCAGCGCCGCATCGAGCGAGGCAAAGCCATGCTCGATGTTGTTCTCCTTGTTGAACTTTTCGAGCCGTACGGGGTCGACGTCGACACCCCCGACGACGGTCACGCCGTCAATGGCGGCAAAGTTCTTGGCATGGTTCTTGGCCATGCCGCCGGTGCCGAGGATCAGCAGACGCATTTCGGATCGCTTTCGTGAGAGCTTCAGGCCTTGGGGTGGTGAGTGAGCTTGGCGCCGCGCTCGACGATCTTCTCGATTGCCTTCTCGACGGGCGTATTGGGCGCCCTCATCAGTTCGGCGTGGCGCTCAGCGTTGTACGCCCAGTTGACGGCGTTGCGCAGCACCTGGCCGACGGTTTTGTCGTGGTAGGTCGGGTAGGTCTCATGGCCCGGGCGGAAATAGAAGATGTTGCCGGCGCCGCGACGGTAGGTGAGGCCCGAACGGAACACTTCGCCGCCCTGGAACCAGGACACGAAAACCGTCTCGAGCGGCTCGGGAACACTGAACGGCTCGCCATACATTTCTTCAGTTTCGAGTTCGAAATAGGCCGGCAGCCCCTTGGCGATCGGGTGCCCAGGATTGACGACCCACAGCCGCTCGCGCTCGCCGGCTTCCCGCCAGTGCA
>JANXSI010000035.1 GCA_025352765.1 Devosia sp.
TCGACGGCCGGCGCCTCTATGCCGACATCCTCGAAAGCAACCCGCCGATGGGGGTGTGGCTCTATTGGCTCCCGGTCGCCCTCGAGCGGCTGACCGGCCTTGCGGCTGAGCCGTTCATCGTGCTCGAAACGCTCGGCGCCGCACTGCTGTCGCTCTGGCTCGCCGGCGCGATCCTTCGCAGCGGCGGCGCCGGCAGCCAACTGCGCCTGCCGTTGCTCGCCGCCGTCGCGGCAACGCTATTGGTGCCCGTCGACAATTTCGCCCAGCGCGAGCACTTCGTGCTGTTCGCGCTACTGCCTCCTTTGGCCCTCGCCATCCGCCGGGCCGGACACGCTCGCCTTCCGGCCTGGGCGAACGGCGCCGCTGGCCTCAGCATGGCGCTCGCCGTCGCCATCAAGCCCCAATATGCGCTCGTTGCCCTGCTGCTCGCGGCATCTGTCGCCGTCATCCGCCGCAGTTGGCGCCCCCTCCTCGCCCCCGAGCATCTGCTGGCCGCCGGCCTCCTCGGCCTCTATGCCCTGCTGATCCTGATCGCGGCCCCTGCCTTTTGGAGCGAAATTCTACCTGCCGCGGGCCAGCTCTACGTCCCGCTCCGCCTCGCGCCGCTCGACCTGATGACTCAGCCGCAGGTCGTCCTGTTGCTTGCCGCCATGCTCGCCGCAGCCCTGGCGCATCGCCATGCCACGAGGCCACCGCTGCCGCTCGTCTGGGTCGCGATCCTGGGCTGCCTTCTGGTCTATCTCGTCCAGGGCAAGGGCTGGTCCTACCACGCCTTGCCGGCGCTCATTCTGGCGCTCCTCGCGACCATCGAGCTGACCCTGCGGCAGCGCCGCGGCAGCCTCGCGCACACGGCCCTGCTCGGCCTCACCGGTCTCGCGGTGGTGGCGCCGATGGTGATCTGGCTCGTCGCGGCGATCCAGCCCGAACCGCTCCTTGCGGCGCTGGCGCCATTTGGTCGGGGCCGCAGCCTCGCCGTGATCAGCGCCGATATCGGCATCGCCAATCCGGCGCATCGCCTCGCCGGCGACCGCCTCGTCGACAGCGCTCCCATGCTCTGGGAGGCGACGGGCAGCATCGTCCTCCAGCGGCACGCCAGCCCGGCCGACGTGCCATGGCTCAAGGCCTACGAGGACGCCGACCGCCGGACGCTCGCCGGCGACCTCGAGCGCGCGTCACCGGATTTGATCCTCGCCGACACCGGCGGCTTCAACTGGCTGGACTGGGCGAGACGCGAACCGCGCATCGCCGCTGCGCTCGAGCACTATACGCTCGCCACGACCGTAGGAACCCACGGGACCACGATCGAGATCCTGCGGCGGACGCACTAGCGTCCGCCGCTTGCTCTCAGAACGTGAGCGACTTGGCCTGCTTGACGCCCGGCAGAGCGCCGACCTGCTTGAGCTGCGCCTCATTGAGCGTCCCGTCGATCGACAGCAGCGCGATCGCATCGCCCCCCACATCGGCCCGGCCGAGGTTGAAGTTGGCGATATTGATGCCAAGCGTGCCGAGCAGCGTCCCGAGCCGGCCGATATGGCCCGGCTTGTCCTCGTTGGTGACATACAGCATCGATGGCGTGAGTTCGGCCTCCATGTTGATGCCCTTGACCTGGATGATCCGCGGCTTGCCGTTGGCGAACACCGTTCCGGCGACCGCCCGCTCCTGCTGCTCGGTGACCACCGTCAGCTTGATGTAGCCCTCATAGGCCCCCTGCCGGTCGCGCGTGATGATCTCGACATTGATGCCACGATCCTTGGCGATCTGCGGCGCCGAGACCATGTTGACGTCGCCCATCTGCGGCTTCAGCACGCCGTTGAGCGCGGCTGCCGTCATCGGCTTGACGTTGAGCGCCGCGACCGTACCCTCGTACTCAATCCGCACGCTCTTGAGCGACGTCTCGGTCAGCTGGCCGGCGAACGAGCCGAGCATTTCGGCGAGCTTCACCCACGGCGTCAGCCGCGGCGCTTCCTCGGCCGAAATCGACGGGAAGTTGAGCGCGTTGGTGATCTCGCCGGTCATCAGATACGCCGAAATCTGCTCGGCCACCTGCAGCGCCACGTTCTCCTGCGCTTCGGTGGTCGAAGCGCCCAGATGCGGCGTGCAAATCACATTGGCGAGCTCGAACAGCGGATTGTTCTGCGCCGGTTCCTCGAGGAAGACATCGAGCGCCGCACCCGCGACCTTGCCCGACTTCAGCCCTTCATAGAGCGCCGCCTCGTCGATGAGGCCCCCACGGGCGCAGTTGATGATCCGCACCCCGTCCTTCATCTTGGCGATGGCCTCGGCCGAAATGATGTTCTTGGTCGCCTCGATCAGCGGCGTGTGGATGGTAATGAAATCGGCGCGCTTGAACAGCTCGTCGAGTTCGACCTTCTCGACACCCATCGTCTGCGCCCGCTCCGGCGAGAGGAACGGGTCGAATGCCACGACCTTCATGTGCAGGCCCAGCGCCCGATCGGCGACGATCGAACCGATATTGCCCGCGCCGATCAGCCCCAGCACCTTGTTGGTGACCTCGACGCCCATGAAGCGGTTCTTTTCCCACTTGCTGGCCTTGGTCGAGGCGTCCGCCTCGGGCAACTGCCGCGCCAGCGCGAACATCATGGCGATGGCGTGCTCGGCCGTGGTAATCGAATTGCCGAAGGGCGTGTTCATCACGATGATGCCCTTCTTGGTCGCCGCCGGAATGTCGACATTGTCGACGCCGATGCCGGCCCGGCCGATGACCTTGAGATTGGTCGCTGCGGCGATGATCTTTTCGGTGACCTTGGTCGCCGAGCGGATGGCGAGCCCGTCATACTGCCCGATCACCTCGAGCAGCTTGTCCTTGTCCTTGCCGAGATCCGGCAGATAGTCGACCTCAACGCCGTGATCCTTGAAGATCTGCACGGCGGTCTTCGAAAGTTTGTCCGAAACCAGAACCTTGGGCATCGCGCCCTCCTGAATTTGCCGGCAACCGGCGGTAAGTGTTTCGACCCCCACCCTCGGTCCCTCCCCACAAGGGGGAGGGATGCCCAGAAGCCGCCACCATCGCGGTAGCTGCAGTCTGGCTCCCCTCCCCCTTGAGGGGAGGGGTAGGGGTGGGGGTCATCGAAGTCGAATACAGAACTTGAGCTAAGCCGCGGCCTTGTTCAGCGCGGCCTTCTCGGTCGAAAAGGCCCAGTCGAGCCAGCCGGTCAGCGCCTCGAGATCCGAGGCCTCGACGGTCGAGCCGGACCAGATCCTGAGGCCCGTCGGCGCGTCGCGATAGCCACCGATATCATAGGCAGCACCGGCCTTGTCGAGCCGCGACACGATCGCCTTGGCGAACGCCGCCTGCGCGTCCGGGTCGAGCAGCTTGATCGCCGCATCCGCGATCACGAGGCACACCGAGGTGTTGGAGCGCTGTTCCGGGATCTGCG
>JANXSI010000050.1 GCA_025352765.1 Devosia sp.
GGGTCGTCGATCAGGCCTCGGGCGCGCCCGTCCCACGTGAGCGCGTCAAGCCGCAGCACGAAGCCGACGGTGCCCAGCATCGACGCGATGACGCACGAGGCGATGTAGAACTTCATGAAGGTCTCGAAGTGCCGGCGGTTCCAGCTCATCGACACGAATGCGCCGATCACGCCGATCGAGACGGCAAAGGTCTTGGCCGTCAGCTCGAAGATGACGCCCTCTTCGCTCAGATGCGGCAGCGAGGCGAGGATGAAAGAGGCCGCCCAGGTGCCGATCAGTAAGGCGAGAAAGACGGCGCGACGCGCCACCTCCGGCTTCTTGGCGACGGCAAGATGCAGCACCGTGAACAGGAACGACGTGATGTACAGCAGGTCGACCGGCGAGGGCCGGCTGATCGTGTAGTTCATCGCGATGACGGCGGCGAGGAAGAGAAAGTTGCGCGTCTTGAACACGGTGAATCGGAGACTGGTCAGGCTGATCGACCGGTCGAGCGTCGCGCTGTGTGTGCCCATTTCGGTAGTCATGCTGCCAACCCATAGCCGAGCAGGGCGTCGTTGAGCCCGAGCCCCTCGCAGTCGAGTGCGTTCGAGGCAAAATGCGTTTGCGCCACGATGTCCGAGCAAAGATAGACCGGTACCGTCCCCGGCTGCTGCGCCACGTAGAGCCAGCCGGCCGTCCGCTCCCGGATATAGCCTTCGGCGCCGCACGAGCCGTCCTCGGCAAGCACCTGGTCGAGGGAGCCGGGGCGGTCACTGGAACACTCGGCGAGCTTGACGGCGGCGATGCCCTCGGGCGCGCGTGTCAGCATGTAGGCAACGATCGTGTCCCGGCGGTACGCCAGCCGATCCCCGGTCACCGGACCGGTCGAGGTCACGTAGCTGTGCCGGGCCGGATCGGACCAGCGGGTCAGTGCCATCCCGGTCTGAACGCTCAGCGGCGCGTTCTCGAGAGACAGCGACACCTCCTGTTCCACGAGGTACCTGCTGTCGAAACCTTTGCCCGGCGGCACATAAACATAGCTCAGCAGGAACCGCCGATCGACAGCGTTGGCCCCGGTCTGGGGATTGATAACCGACGCGTAGGCAATGAGATCGGTCGCCGCCGGTCGCTGCCATTCGGCGCCATCGATCGTCAGCAGCGGTTCGTCGAGATCGACGAACGACACCTTGTCCCTGGCCAGCGACAGTCGCACGCCGCCGAACCACGGGTCGATCGTGACGGTCGCCAGCCAGCCAAGCTCCTCGAAATAGGCGGCTCCTGGTCCGACAAAACCGATGGCCGTTGCCTTGCCGCCGAGGCCCGGCTCGGTCCAGTCGCCCTCGTGGTATTTATGCCAGTCCATCAGGTCGCCTTTCGGTGCCCGCGCCACGATGGTCTGGCCGTCGGTGTTGCGCAGGCAGTAGGCGTAGAAGAACTCATCGCCGCCATCGACCATCGTGCAGTCGCCCTCACCGGTGATGCCGGTTGCCTTGGCCGTGTCTTCTCCGGTGATGATGGTGCCGAGGTCGGTCCAACTCAGGCCGTTATCGGCCGATGTGGCGATCGCCATCGATTTGTCGGTTCGTCCCTTGGCGTAGTCGCAGGCGCGTTCCTGGTGCACGAGCCCCAACAGTGTGTCGCCATCGCGCGCGATCGATGTCAGCCAGCGCCCGCATTCGCTGTCGCTTCCCGCTGCGCCCCGCTGCAGCACGGCCGAGCGCTGACCGCCCATATCCTCCACCGTGGCGCCATCGATAGCGTAGGTGCTGGCGTTGGCGCTGAACCCTCGGAACGACCCGTCCGGCAGCTTCACGGCACTGAACGGTGCATCCAGTTCGTCGGGGAGGGGGCCACGGACGACCTCCGCCGGGCCGATCCTCACCTCGAGACACTGGACACAGATCTCGCCGGCGAGAGGACCCGCCTCGGTCGCCGTGGACGGCCCGAAGCCCGCCAGCCAGAACGCAACTCCAGCGAGGAGCAGGGCAATCTTCACGATGCGCTCAGTACGCGTTTTCAGAATTGAGCAGGCGAATCGGCGTCATGAACAGGATGTAGACATCGAGCAGGATCGACCATTTCTCGATGTAGTAGAGGTCGTGCTGCACGCGCTGCAGGATCTTTTCGACCGTGTCGGTCTCGCCGCGCCAGCCATGGATCTGCGCCCAGCCGGTGATCCCCGGCTTCACCTTGTGGCGGGCGAAATAGCCATCCACTGCCTCGTAGTAGAGCAGGTTGTCCGCCTTGGCCTGGAGCGCATGCGGGCGCGGCCCGACGATCGACAACTCGCCGCGCAACACGTTGAACAGCTGCGGCAGTTCGTCGATCGAGGTCTTTCGGATGAACTTGCCCACCCGCGTCACCCGCGGATCGTCCTTGGTGACCAGCTTGGTCGCCGCGGCATCGGCCATATCCGTACGCATCGAGCGGAACTTGTAGACCTCGATTAGCTCGTTGTTGAAGCCGTGCCGCTTCTGTTTGAAGAACACCGGCCCCTTGCTGTCGAGCTTGACCGCGATGGCGGTGGCTATCATCACCGGCGACAGCACGATCAGCGCACTCGCCGCGACGACCATGTCGAACACCCATTTGAAAATGAGGTTCCAGTCCGAGATCGGCCGGTCCGCCATGTCGAACACCGGCACGTCGCCGACGTAGGAATAGGCCTTCGACGTGAAGCGCAGCTTGCTCATATGTGCCGAGAGGCGAATGTCGACCGGCAGCACCCAGAGCTGGGTCAGCATTTCGAGCACGCGTTTTTCGGCGCTGAGCGGCATCGACACGATGACCAGATCGACGCGCGTCTGCCGCGCGAACTCGATGAGGTCGGCGACCCGGCCGAGCTTGGGAACGCTGGCGACGGACTCGGGCGACCGCTCGTCGGTGCGATCGTCGAACAGGCCGAGCAGCCGGACGTCGTTGCCGGCACTCTTGCGGATCGAGTCGACCAGGGCTTCCGCGTCGTGCCCGCCGCCGACGATGACGGTCCGGCGCTTCATCCGTCCCTCGCGCGTCCAGCGCAGCACCAGCGCGCGCAGCGCGAACCGGAAGGCGACCAGGACCAGCGCGCCCGACAAATACCACGACACCAGCCAGACGCGTGACACGAGGTCGGAATTCTTGAGCAGGAACGCCAGCGACATGAACGCGACGAACACCAGCGTCCAGCTTGCCAGCACCCGCCAGGTCTGCTGCATGGCGGTCCGGTAAGCCGCGACGCGGTGCGTGCGTGCGGCGTTGAACAGCACGTTGGCAGCCAGTGTCGCGATGAGGATGGTTGGGATGTAGCCGAACTGCTGCCCCGGCTCGACATAGATCTCGAAGATGGTAACACCGAGGGCCGCCAGCAATACTGCCTCGACAAGCTGGGCGATGCCGACGATCACCGCGCTCGAATAGCTGGGCTCGATCGGCAGGGCGATGATGGCGCGGGCTTCGGGGCTCAGTTCTGCTGGCACGCCCCCGGGCTTGCGGGCAACGTGGTCAAGAACGGCTTGCGCTGGATCGAGACGGAACATGAAGGTCAATCCGGGGCAGGAGGCTGCTTGCCGAAATGTAGGGACCAAGGCGTGAAGATCGAATGAAAACCGCGCGCTATGTTTAATCCGTAAAGTTTAACTTAATTGCGGGCGGCGGACCTGCGCTTGTCGAGCACTTCATGGTAGAGCGCCTCGATCTGGTCGACCATGTGGACGATCGAGAACCGGGGCCGGATATAGTCGAGGCGCACCTGCGCCTCGCGCATGGCCGCCCCGGGGTCATCGACGAAGCCCTGCAT
>JANXSI010000062.1 GCA_025352765.1 Devosia sp.
CGCCCCGACTTCGAACGCCCGCTTGCCGTCGACGACGAGGTGCAGCCGCTCGGGCGCCTCGCCGAACCGGTGTGCGAGATAGGACGGTGCGTAAGGGGAGGGCGGCGGCGTCCACGGGCTCGCCACGAGATCGGGCCCGGGCGCGCCGCGTTCTTCGGCAATGGCGCCGGCATCGGCCGGGGCGATCACCCCGAGCTCGACCGACGCGGCGACGTCGCCCAGCGACAAATTGCTGAGCCGGGCATCCGTTGCCTGGTGGGCCAGGCTTTGGCCGCTCGACAGGAACGAGGGGGCGCCGGCCACCGGCGGCGCCACCGGAAACGATGCGTCGGGGGTCTCGAGGAAGGTTCCGAGTTCAACGTCCTCGACCGGGGCCGCGTCCTGTCCAAAGAGCGCTGCGACGGCCTCGCGTCCGCTCTGGGCGCAGGTCAGCATCGACCGGTAGCTGGCGGCCGAACCCACGAGCTCGATATGCTCGAGCGGGCGACCGGCCTCGAGCACGCTACGGTCCTTGTTCCATTGCACGGCGCCGCCGGCTTGCATCCACAATGCCAGATCGGGCTGCCAGGGCCCTCCGACGATCAACTGGGTGGCCTCGATCGTCGCGGCGGCCGCGACGCTGCCAATATTGGCAAAGGCGAAGTTCCCCGGCTGCGCCAGCAACGGAAACTGTCCCGACGCGATGGTGAGACCGCTGGCTTTGGCGAAGTCGATGAACCGGGACTGCGGGTTGATCCGGATGTCGATGACCCGGCGGATGGCGACGCCGGCGTCGTGCAGGCGAAGCGCCAGCCGATAGCCGTAGTTGCTCTGCGTCGCGATCACCGCACCGGCGCCGTGGGCGACCCCGTAGCGCTTGGCGAGGTGGTAGGCGCCGATCGCGGTCGACACACCCGGCAGCCGGTTTCCGGGAAAGACCGGCAGCCGCTGCAGGCTCCCGGTGGCGAGCACCATCCTCGCCGCAGCGAGGCCGAGCAGGCGGCCGCGCGGCGGACCATCGCCGACAACGACCTGGTGGATCGTCGCGTTGTGTCCATTGAGAGCCATCACCTCCGCCCGGAGCAGCAAGGTGACATTGGGGGCCGCGGTGAGTTCGTCGACGAGGCGCGCGACCAGTGCGTCGGGGGACTCATCGTCGCCGACCGCGCCGAAATAGCGCGCATCGCCGCCCCACCACGGGCGGCGCTCGACGAGCGTCACCGAGTGCCCCGCTGACGCGGCCGCACTGGCGGCCGAGAGTCCGGCGACGCCGCCGCCGATCACCAGCACGTCCGTCGGCGGGAGCGCCTCGCGGTCGCCGCGGAGCTGATCCGCCGCCGGCATCACCTCCTCGAGCCGATGCCGGAGCGACCCCGGCTGGCGCAGCGGCAGGCGGAGCTTGGGGCCGACACTGGTGAGATCGAGCCCGTCCCCGGCGGGCAGGCGATCCATCGGCAGCGGTTTGCCCTTGAGCAGGACCAGTGGACTGAAAGCCTCCGTCAGTCCGATCGGCGAGGCGCCCTGCCGGCCATAGGTGTCGATGCCGGCTGCCAGCACCGCCGAGAGCACCGTGTCGCCGGCAAAGCCGCTGATCGGATGGCCGTCGAGCCGGAACTGCAGCGGCTTGGCGCGATCGAGTTCGATGCCCCCGAACTGGTGCGCGGCGTCGGCGGCGAGCCTCATGGGACCATCTCCCCCGGAGCAACGAAATCGGCAACGGTGGACCGGTCGGTCTGGGCCGGATCATGCGCCGCAAACCAGGCGGCCTCCGTTTCGGTCGCCCGGCCGGCGAGCAGGCGGGCCAGCGGCGGCGCGAGGAACGCTGCGGCCTCGCCGAGCCCGCCGATCACGAACATCCCACTGTCGCCCAGCGGCCCGATGAGTGGCGCACCGTCGCGCGTGATGAGCCGCCGGTAGTGGCTGCTGGCGCGGCGGGCCAGCGGGAACGGGCCGGTGAGGCACGAGGCGAGGCGGGCATCAATGTCGGTATCCCCGGCGATCAGCGCTAGCACCGACAGATCCGAGCGCTGCACGAGCGTGACGCCGCGGTCCGGAAAGCGGATGATCGGGGCAGCGAGCGAATGCGCCGGCACCGTGAGCGTTGTCGTCATCGGCAGCGGAACGAGGAGTTTGGGGCGGCGCGCCTCCGGCAAGAGGTCCAGCAGGGCGCCGTTGTCGACCAGCACGACGCGGTCCGCCACCACCGGCTGGCCATCGATGGTGAGCGCCACGCGCCCCGAGTCGGGGAAGGTCACGCGCGCCGACGGGACCGATTTCACCTTTGAGTCGTGCAGCGTGATGTCGCCTTGGATCAGGGCGACATCGGAAAACACCCCATCCCGGCTACGCTGCCGGTAGCCGCGCGCCGCGTGGGCCATGTGCCCGAGCGCGTCGCGCGTCGTTGGCAGGTCGGCAATGATCTTGACCCGGGTGGTGCGGACCACATCGCGGGCCCCGATCGACTGCATCAGGGCGAAGGTTTCCGCGACCGATTGGCTGAGCAGCCGCCAGGTTTCGGGCCGCGTCGCGAGCGGCAGCGCCAGGTCGAGGTCGCGTGGCAGGCGTTGCACCGAGACCGGCCCGGCGACGCGAATGACGCGTTTGGCATGGCCATGCGCCAGAAGGCCGGCGAGCAGGGCAGACAGTGGCCCGGCCCCAAAGATGGCGAAATCGTAACTGTCGGTCATGGGCTAGATATTGACTGCGGCAATAGGCGCCTGCCAATGGAGCACGCATCGGTGCATTTTTCGCCCGAATGTCTCTATAGATGCCACGGCCTGCACCCTGCTTGAACCCGCTGAGGCCATGACCATCTGGTTGTTTGCTCTGATTTTGACCGCCATCGCCTGCGCCGCGCTGTATTACGCGGGCGCCGGACGCACGGTCAACGCCGGTCTCAGTGTTGCGGATGCAACCGCTGAGCACTTCCGCGAACAATTGCGCACCATTGACGCCGACGCCGCCGCCGGGCGGCTGGGCACAGCCGAAGCCACGGCCGCCAAGGGCGAGCTCGCGCGCGAAGTCATCCGCCTCAAGTCCGAGCCTGCCGATGCCATGGCGACGGGCAGCAAGGCGATGGTGATTGTCGCCGTCGGTCTCGTCGCCGCGCTGGCGCTTGGGACGTACTGGCGCCTCGGCAGCCCCGATCTTCCCGCAGCCCCGCTTGCCGGACGCACCGCCCAGATCGGCTCTGGCGTCGACCTCAACAAGGCCATTGCGGCGATCGAGACGCGCTTGGCGCAGGATCCCGGCGACCTCAAGGGCTGGCAGGTGATTGCCCCGGCCTATATGCAGCTCGGGCGCTACACTGATGCCGTCAACGCGCTGCGCAAGGTCAACGCGCTGGCGCAGCCGACGGCGGACACGCAGACCGATCTGGGCGAGGCGCTGATGATGGCCAATGGTGGCAAGATCGCCGGTGAACCGCTGCAGCTGTTCAAGACGGCCGCCGCGCTCGACCCCAAGCATGTCCGCTCGCGCTACTATATCGCCGGCGAGGAAACAAGCTCGGGCGACTATCCGGCCGCCATCCGCGACTGGAACGCACTTCTGGCGCTCGGCAAGGGTGATGAACCCTGGGTGGTGACGGCCAAGAATGGCCTCGCCTTCGCCAAGCAGGCAAGCAATCCCGACAAGGCCGCTGCGGCGGCCGCAACGGCTGCCACGCCGCCCGACGCAGCGCAGATCGGCGCCATGGTCGACGGTCTCGATGCGCGGCTCAAGGCGGATGGCGGCACGATCGATGAGTGGACGCGCCTGGTCCGCTCGCGCATGGTGCAGGGACGCGTCGCCGACGCGCAGCTCGCTTATGACGCCGCCCGCAAGGCCTATCCGGACAAGACCGTACGCACCGAACTCGACATCCTCGCGGCTGATAACGGCCTCGTCGCCAAGGACGCGCCATGATGACCCGCAAGCAGAAGCGGCTGAGCGTCATTGCCGGGCTTGGCGCGGTGGTGGCGGTCGCCTTCGGGTTGATCCTGTTCGCCCTGCGCGACCAGATCGTCTTCTTCTATTCGCCCACCGAAATGCATGAGAAGGCCATCGCTGTCGGCACCCCCGTGCGGCTCGGCGGCATGGTGGTCGAGGGCACGTGGAAAAAGGCCGGCGACCAGAACGATTTCGTCGTTACCGACGGCACCACGCAGATGGCAGCGCATTATACCGGGATTCTACCCGACCTGTTCCGCGAGGGGCAGGGCGTGGTGATCGAAGGCGCGCTGGCCGGCGATGGCAGCTTTGCGGCCAGCAACGTGCTGGCCAAGCATGACGAAAAATACATGCCCAAGGCGCTGGTCGAAGAGCTCAAGGCCAAGGGCGAATGGCAGCGCAACGAGGGCGGCGACTGATGGCGATCGAACTCGGGCATTTCGCGCTGATCCTCGCCTTTGCCATTGCCGCCGTATCGGCGGTGGCGGGGCTGGCGCTGTGGAACCGCAGCGAACGCATCACGCTGGTGCTCCGGCAGGGCGCGGTGCTGCAGTTCCTCCTGATCGGCGCCGCATTCCTCGCGCTCATCGAGGCGTTCGTGACCTCGGATTTTTCGCTGTCCCTCGCGGCACAGCACTCGAACTCGATGCAACCGCTGCTGTTCAAGATCACCAGCGTCTGGGGCAACCACGAGGGCTCGATGGTCCTGTGGGTGATGATCCTGGTGCTGATGGGCGCGCTGGTGGCGCTGTTCGGCCGTAACCTGCCGCGCGAACTGCTGACGCTGGTGCTGGCGATCCAGAGCCTCTTGGTCGCGGCGTTCGGCGGCTTCACGCTGTTCACCTCGAACCCGTTCCTGCGGCTCTCGCCCGCGCCGCTCGAAGGGCAGGAACTGAACCCGATCCTGCAGGACATCGGCCTCGCGATCCATCCGCCGCTGCTCTACACGGGCTATGTCGGCTTTTCGGTCTGCTTCAGCTTTGCCGTCGCCGCCCTGATCTCGGGCCGCATCGACGCCGCCTGGGCCCGCTGGGTCCGCCCTTGGACGCTTCTGAGCTGGTGCTTTCTGACGCTGGGCATCGCGATGGGCTCCTACTGGGCCTATTACGAGCTCGGCTGGGGCGGCTGGTGGTTCTGGGACCCGGTCGAGAATGCGAGCTTCATGCCGTGGCTGGCGGGCACGGCACTGCTGCACTCGGCGCTGGTGATGGAAAAGCGCAATGCGCTGCGCATCTGGACGATCTTTCTGTCGATCATCACCTTTTCGCTGAGCCTCCTCGGCACCTTCATGGTCCGCTCGGGCGTCTTGACCTCGGTACACAGCTTTGCCACAGACCCGACCCGCGGGCTCGTGATCCTCGGCTTGCTCGCCGCCTTCATCGGCGGGGCGTTCGTGCTGTTCGCGCTACGCGCCTCCTCGCTCAGGATCGGGGGCCTGTTCGCGCCGATCAGCCGGGAAGGGGCGCTGATCCTCAACAATCTCTTCCTCGCCACCGCTGCGGCCGCAGTGCTGGTGGGAACGCTCTATCCGCTGCTGCTCGAGGCGCTGACCGGCAAGACCATCTCGGTCGGGGCGCCGTTCTTCTCGCTGACCTTCGGCGTCATCATGACGCCACTCCTGATCGTGTTGCCGTTCGGGCCGTTCCTCGCCTGGAAGCGCGGCGACCTCGTTGCCGTGACGCAGCGTCTGGCCGGCGCCGCCGGAGCGGCAGTCTTTGTCGTCGTGCTGATCATCGCGCTTTCGGGTGAAAAGCTGTCGCTGGCGCCGCTTGGGCTCCTGCTCGGCTTCTGGGTGGCGTTCGGTGCCATCGCCGAACTGGTCGACCGGGCCGGCATCGGCCGGATGAGTCTTGCCACCAGCTGGCATCGGCTGATCGGCCTGCCGCGCTCGGCGTTCTCGACGGCACTGGCGCATTTCGGCATGGGAGTGTCGGTCATCGGCGTGGTCGCGGCCACCGCCTGGAACCTCGAGCTGGTGACCACCCTGCAGCCTGGGGCGACGACCACCGTGGGCGCCTACACCATCCGGTTCGATGGCGTCGAGGCCAAGCAGATCGAGAACTTCGCGGCCGAGATCGGCGACTTCACGGTGAGTACGCCTGGCGCCGCCGATCGTCGGCTGGCGCCCGAACGGCGCGTCTATACCGCCAGCGGCATGCCGACCACCGAGGCGGCAATCGAGACCTACGGCTTTTCGCAGCTCTACCTCCAACTCGGTGAGCGGGCCGCCGACGGCAGCCACACGGTGCGCGTCTGGTACAAGCCTTACGTCACGCTGATCTGGTTCGGTGCATTGCTGATGGCGTTTGCCGGCTTGCTGTCGCTGACCGATCGGCGCCTCCGCGTCGGGGTTGCCCGGCGCGTCGCCGCCAAGCCGGTCGCTGCCGAATGAGGGCGCTACTCGCGCTCATCATGCTGGCGTGGCTGGCGCTGCCGGCGATTGCGGTCAATCCGGACGAGGTACTGCCCGATCCGGCGCTCGAGGCGCGGGCGCGGGCGATTTCGGCGGGGCTGCGCTGCCTCGTCTGCCAGAACGAATCGATCGACGACAGCGACGCCGACCTCGCCCACCAGATCCGCGTGCTGGTGCGCGACCGGCTGACGGCCGGCGACACCGATGCGCAGGTGGTGCAATACCTCGTCGATCGCTACGGCGAGTTCATCCTGCTGAGGCCGGTGCTGGCGCCGCACACCATCATCCTGTGGACCGCAGCGCCGACGGTGCTGGTGATCGGCGGCATCGTGTTGTTCGTCGTTGCCCGCCGGCGGCGACGCGCGACGGTCGGCGAAGCCGCGCTGACGCCTGAAGAGCAGAAGGCGCTGGACGAGCTGGGCTGACGCCGGTTCGCGGCGGCAGGGGCCGCTCGACGAAATATGTCTCAATATTGCTGGTTGTTACCAAAGCTTAATGTTGGGGCAACCTCGCGGAAAGCGCAGCGCTCTCATACATGCGGCATCTCATTTCGAGAGCAGTGTTAAGGAGAACCAACAATGCGCTCAAGTTTCCTACTCCGGACCCGCAAGTGGATCGGCGCCTCGGCGCTCGCCATCCTCGTCGGGATCGGCGGCGGCACCGCCTTCCTTGCTGCGTCGAGCCCGATGGCCGCCGCGCAGGTCACTCCGGCCGCCCAGATCACTACCCCGACTCCCGTCGGCACGACCGGCTTCGCCGATCTTGTCGATGCGGTGAAGCCCGCCGTGGTCTCGATCGTCGTCGAGGGCCGCGAGAAGTCGAGCCAGATGCAGAACGACGGCAACCAGTTCGACCCGCAGTTGCCGGACCTCCCCGACGACAATCCGCTGAAGAAATTCTTCGACCAGTTCGGCAAGGGCGACGGCAACGGCCGTGGCAACGGTCCGCAGGGCAAGATGCCCCAGGGACAGAAATACGTGGCGGCCGGTTCGGGCTTCGTGATTTCGGCTGACGGCTACATCGTCACCAACAACCACGTTGTCGAAAATGCCACCAAGGTCACCGTGACCTTCGACGATGGCACGCAGAAATCGGCCAAGATCGTCGGCACCGACAGCCGCACCGACCTCGCGGTGGTCAAGGTCGACGGCGACAGCAACATGCCCTTCGTCAAGTTTGCGCCGGACGATGTCCGCGTCGGCGACTGGGTGGTGGCGGTCGGCAATCCGTTCGGCCTCGGCGGCACGGTCACCGCCGGCATCGTCTCGGCCCGCGGCCGCGACGTCGCCGGTTCGGCCTATGGCGATTTCCTGCAGATCGATGCGGCGATCAACATGGGCAACTCCGGTGGCCCGGCCTTCAACCTCAAGGGCGAAGTCGTCGGCGTGAACACCGAGATCTTCTCCCCCAATGGCGGCAATGTCGGTATCGCCTTTGCCATCCCGGCCAAGACCGTCGAGCAGATCACTGCTTCGCTGATCAAGACCGGAACCGTCACCCGCGGCTTCCTGGGCGTGTCGATCCAGGACGTCACCCGTGACATCGCCGACAGCGTCGGCCTCAAGGACTCCAAGGGCGCCCTGATCACCCAGCTCAATTCGGACTCGCCTGGCGGCAAGGCCGGACTGAAGTCGGGCGACATCATCACCAAAGTCGACGGCACCGAGATCGACGATGCCCTGGCGCTCTCGCGCACCATCGCCGGCAAGGCGCCCGACACCAATGTCGAGCTCACCGTCCGTCGCGACGGCAAGGAGATCAAGGTCCCCGCAACGCTCGGCACCTTCAAGGATGCATCGGCCGACAAGCCCAGCCAGCCCACGCCGCAGTCCGACGAGCCGGCGGCTCCCGTGCCCTCAAGCGTCGGCGTGACGCTTGTTCCCAATGCCAATGGCGAGGGATTGCTGATCCAGGACATCGATCCGGAATCGGTGGCTGCCGACAAGGGCTTTGCCGTCGGCGACGCGATCCTTGAGGTCGACAACAAGAAGGTCGCCACGGCCCAGCAGTTCGAGGACGCCATCAAGTCGGTCAAGGATTCGGGCCGCGGTACCGCGCTTATCAAGGCGCAGCGCGACGGCAATGTCCGCTTCATCGGCCTGCCGCTGACCGCCAGCAAGGGCTGACCTGCCAGACGATCTGCGATCCCGGGGCGTCAATCGCCCTGGGATCGTGCTTTATTGAACAGTGTTCCGGCGATCGCTAGGTTGGGTGCCATGAAAATCTTGCTGATCGAGGACGACCGCGAGGCGGCTAGCTACCTGATGCAGGCGCTCGACGAAGCCGGCCACGTCACCCACCACGCCAGCGACGGCGAGACCGGCTACGCCATGGCGGCGAGCATGGACTACGACGTCTTGATCATCGACCGCATGCTGCCGCGGCGCGACGGCCTG
>JANXSI010000063.1 GCA_025352765.1 Devosia sp.
CCAGATGAGGACCTCAGATTTCGCAGTCGTCTCCCTCCCCCTTGCTGGGCTTCGGAGCGACGGCGCAGCCGGCATATCGATCCGGTGGATCGATTTGAGGTGAGAAGGCCACGGCAGGGATCGGGTCTGGGCGGGTCAAGGAGCGATGCCGATAGTCTGGCCTCCCTCCCCCTTGCGGGGAGGGACGGGGTGGGGGGGTGGAGAGCCCCGTGCCCATCCGGTAGCGACCGGGCTCCTCGCCCCCCACCCTTGATCCCTCCCCGGAAGGGGGAGGGAGACGACTGGTGGCTCGGCTTAAGTGACACGCACCAGCCGCCAATTGCCTAGTTTCGCCAATCCCTTCCACGAAATCCGCGCCAATTTATCGACACCCCTTTGACCCGGCGTATATTCCCTCCATCCACTCGCACTGAGCGAGGTCGCGACGAACGGCTGCGGGTGGACAGGTGGGGGCAAGGGTTTCGTGCCCTGCCAGGCTCGCAGCGGATCCGGCCCATGGTACCCCCATGCCCGCCCCCGTTCCAAAAGCCCCACCCCTCCGAGACGCGCTGTGTCTCACTAAATATGTTCTCAGGGATGCAACGCGTCTCGGAGCGCTCTCTAGACCACCGAAACCGGGCCACCGGACGATTTGGCGCGCTCGGCGTTCGACGAAAGGAAGGCGCCGCTATGCCTCGAGACCGTAAACCATCAGTTCGCGGCCATGCGATTTGAGCCAGTCGCGGCCCCTGGCCATCGAGGGCAAGGCGACCTCGACGGTGTCCCAGAACGCCTGCGAATGGTTCATTTCGCACAGGTGCGCCACTTCATGCGCCGCCACATAGTCGAGCACAAAGGGCGGCGCGAGGATCAGCCGCCAGTTGAAATTGAGCTTGCCGGTCGACGAGCACGAGCCCCAGCGCGTCGCCTGCGACCGCATGGCGATCGCCTTGACCTCGACGCCCAACGTTGCCGCGTGCACGCGGGTGCGCTTTTCGAGTTCGCGCTGCGCCTCGAGCTTCAGCCAGTCGATCAGCCGCCGCGCCCGGTGCTCCGGGGCCCCCGGGACCAGCAGCGCCAGTTCGCCCTCGTGCTCGCCCACCTCGACGACGCCCCGCACCCGGCCGGTGGGGACGATACGGTGATTGACGCCGCGCAGCGGCACGATGGCGCCCCGCACAAAGGCCACGGGCTTGACCGAGCGCTCGAGGCGCGCGGCGAGCCAGGGGGTATGCCGTTCGAGAAAGGCTTTTGCTTCACCCCAGCGGCCATAGCGCGGCACGGTCAGCAACGGCACCCCGCCATGCGGCAGCGACAGCCGGTAACTCCTTGCGCGTGCAGAGACTTTCACCGTCACGGCGATGGTTTCGCCGTCAATCCGTACTTCGGCGGCCGGGGGCCAGCGCTTCTGCAACAACGGGATCATGCCCAAAGGCTAGGACGGAATCCTGCCGTCGCCAATATCCAAAGAGATCAAAAAATGCGCCTCGGCGTCCAAGACGCCAGTTGCCAACCCGACCGGACGGGTGGCCGGCAAAACTTCGGCGGCACACTCTCAACGAGCGCGCCGCCGGCTGGATCAGACGGTCTGGCTACCGCTGGAGGTGGAACGATTGCCGTTCCGCTCCCGCATGTAGCGGTCGAATTCCTCGCGGTCCCGGGCCATGCGGAGGGTCCGCATGTACTCGTGGAACTCGTGGATTTCCTCGTCGAGGCGCCTGCGCTCCTCTTCGAGCCGCTTGAGCTGCTCGTTCCGGTAGTCGTCGAAGGCGGCATTGCCGCTCGACTGGCGCCAATTGCCGTGCATATGACGGCCATTGTTGCTCTGGCACCAGGCCTTGGACTTGTTCATCCAGGCCTGAGCCTTTTCCGGCGAACCGCCAAACATCTCGCCCCACAGGATGTAGGCGAGCATGGCAAGTCCGAGCGGCCAGAAGATAACGAACCCCAAAACCATCAGGGCGATGGTCAGGGGGCCCCATTGCGGTTTGATAAAGGCGGTGTTCATTGTCTTTTCTCCCAGTCACGAACAAGTGTGATGTGGCCCGCACCTCGCGGGGATCAAGCAAGCCGCGCACCGATTCTTTCCCTTGAAAGCGCCAGGATCAGTTCCCATGCACGGCCATCTTTCCCGCACAAACCGGAGCAGTCGATGACATTGGGTGGCGATCTTCGGGCCATTGACCCGGGCGGCTGGCGGCCTTTGCGGCTCGCAACGCTCGTCGGGCTGCGCTGGCTGGCGGTGATCGGCCAAAGCATAGGCGTACTGTTTGTCGCCTGGGGCCTCGGCTACCCGCTACCGCTTGCCGCGTGCCTTGGGCTGATCGCGCTGTCGGCCGTGATCAATGTCTGGCTTGCCCTGCGCTCCGGCCCTGGGGCCGGCGCCCGCCCGACCGCGGAATTCGCGGCCATCCAGCTCGCCTACGACCTCTTGCAGCTGGGTGGCCTACTGGCGCTGACCGGCGGCCTCGAAAACCCGTTCTCGCTGCTGCTGCTGGCCCCGGTATCGGTCTCGGCGACCACCCTGCCGCAGCGGGCAACCTTCGGGCTCGCGGCGCTCGCCATCCTGATCGCCTCGGCCATCGCCGTCGTTCACCTGCCGCTGCC
>JANXSI010000109.1 GCA_025352765.1 Devosia sp.
GAGCCGACCAGCAAAGTCTTGGCGCGCTGGAAATCCTGCGCGATTTCGTAGCGCACGATCGGCGCGGGTTTCATGTCTGCGTGTGAAAGCTCGATATGCGCCATTGGACACACTCCGGGGAACATAGAGTGTGCGGCACGCCGCCGCTCGTGGCGATGACAGCTTGGATTTGCCGTTAATTTAGTTCAAACGCCTCGCACCCCGTTTTCCCGGCCAACCGCCGGGACTATGGTCCGCCCGTCCTGCCGTCCGGAATTCGTCGCCATGCAACTGACCCGCCGTGCCTTTGTCATTCTCAGTGCCGGTGCCTCGCTCAGCGGCTGCGCTTCCATCGGCTTCGGCACGGTCGTCCCTTCCGGCGCGACCACGCCGGTGCAGTTGACGCAGGCCTCGATCCTCGCGGCGGTGAACGAGGCCCGGCGGGCCAATGGCGGCCACAAGCCAATGAGCTACAACGGCATGCTCGAAGTCGCCGCCCGCTCGCAGGCGAACCTGATGGCCAGCAAGGACCAGCTTGCGCACAATCTGGGCGTCACCCTGCGCGAGCGGGTCAGCGCGGCGGGCTACGAGGGCGCCGTGGGCGAAAACATCGCCGGCGGGCAGCAGACGCTGCAGCAGGCGATCGAAGGTTGGCTCAATTCGCCCGGCCACCGGGCGACCCTGCTCAGCGACAAATTCAGCGAGTTCGGCCTCGCCGTCGCCCGAGTCGGCGGCGGCCGCAAGTCACGCTACGGCATCTACTGGTGCTTCATCGCCGGCGGCAGCTTCGCCCCCTGGCTCAATGGCGGCCAGCCGACCCCCGCTGACGCGCCGGGCGGCGACAGCCTCACCATCGGCGGCGGCGTGAGCGGCTAGCTACTTCGTCAGCGTGCGCTGCACGGCATCGCGCCAGCCTTTGAGCTTGGTCTTGCGGGTTGCGGTGTTCATCGAGGGAGTGAACTGCCGCTCGAGCGACCAGCGTTTGGAAAAGCCCTTCATGTCGGGCCACGCGCCGACCTTGTGACCGGCGAGCCAGGCGGCGCCGAGCGCGGTGGTTTCGAGGATCGCCGGGCGGTCGACCGGAACGTCGAGGATGTCGCTCAGAAACTGCATGGTCCAGTCGGACGCGACCATACCGCCGTCGACCCTCAGCACCGTGCCCTGCGCGCCTTTCCAGTCCTTGCGCATGGCGCTGAGCAGGTCCTGCGTCTGGTAGGCGACTGCCTCCAGAGCTGCGCGCGCCAGATCGGCCGCCCCGGTGTTGCGGGTGAGGCCGTAGATGGCGCCGCGCGCGTCGGTGTCCCACCAGGGCGCACCGAGGCCGACGAAGGCAGGGACGAGATAGACCTCGGACGCCGGGTCCGACGTCTTGACCAGCGTATCGGTCTCGGCCGCATCCTCGAACACGTGCAGCTTGTCGCGCAGCCACTGCACCGAGGCGCCGGCGACGAAGATCGCGCCTTCGAGCGCATAGGTGGTCTTGCCGTTGAGCCGGTACGCCACCGTGGTCAGCAGCCGGTTCTTCGAGCGCACCATGTCGGTGCCGGTGTTGAGCAGCGCAAAGCAGCCCGTGCCATAGGTCGATTTCATCATCCCCGGCTCGAAGCAGGCCTGGCCGATGGTGGCCGCTTGCTGGTCACCGGCGGCGCCGCGGATCGGGATGGTCGCGCCCAGCACCGATTTTTCGGCCATGCCGAAATCGTCGGCATTGTCCTTGACCTCGGGGAGCATGGCGCGCGGCACGTTGAACAGCGCCAGAAGCTCGTCGTCCCAGTCGCCGGTGGCGATGTTGTAGAGCAGCGTTCGGCAGGCGTTGCTGGCGTCGGTCGCATGCACCTTGCCACCGGTCAGGCGCCAGATCAGGTAGGAATCGACGGTGCCGAAGGCGAGCTCGCCGCGCTCGGCGCGCTTGCGGGCGCCTTTGACGTTGTCGAGGATCCAGCCGATCTTGGTCGCCGAAAAATACGGATCGAGCAGCAGTCCGGTCTTGCGGGTCACCAGCTTTTCGTGCCCCGCGGCCTTTAGCCGGTCGGTCACGCGGGCGGTGCGGCGGTCCTGCCAGACAATGGCGTCGTGGATCGCCTTGCCGGTCGCCCGGTCCCACACGATCGTCGTTTCGCGCTGGTTGGTGATACCGATGGCGGCGATGTCGGAGGCGGTCAGCCGGGCCTTCTTGAGGGCGGTCTTCATCGACCACAGGCAGGTCGCCCAGATCTCCTCTGGCACGTGTTCGACCCAGCCGGACGCCGGAAAATGCTGGGTGAACTCCATCTTGCCTATGCCGACGATCTGCTGCAGATCGTTGAAGACGATGGCGCGGCTCGAGGTCGTGCCCTGGTCGATGGCGAGGATATTGCCGCTCATGGTCTGGCCTTGCTGAACTTGGCGTCGAGATAGGCTTCGAGCCTGGCCTTGTCGCCGAGCGCCGTACGAAGCCCGAGCTTGGTGCGCCGCCAGAGGATGTCCTCGGCGCTGCGCGCCCATTCGACATCGACCAGATAGTCGACTTCCCGCGCCGTCAGATCTGCACCGAACAGCTCGCCCAGGTCCTGCAGCCGCTTGGCATCGCCGAGGAGCACCGCAGCCCGTGTGCCGTACTGGCGCGCCATGCGGCGCAGCATGCGGTCGGAGAGGGCCGGATAGAGCTCGTTGAGCCGCTCGACCTGGGTCTCGAATTCGGTGGCACCGAACTCGCCGCCGGGCAGCTTCGAGCCCTTGGTCCAGGGCTTGCCGCGCTCGCCCAGGATCCCTTCGATGCGCTCCAGCACCTCTTCCGAGAGCCGCCGGTGCGTGGTGAGCTTGCCGCCGAAGACGTTGACCAGAGCGCCGGTCTGCTTGTCGCCCTCGAGCGTCAGCACATAGTCGCGGGTCGCCTCCTGGGCCTTGCCGGCGTGATCGTCGAACAGCGGCCGGACGCCCGAATAGGTCCAGACGATATCGGACCAGGTCACCGGCTTTTCGAAATACTCGGTCGCCGCCGAGAGGAGGTATTGCGTCTCCTCTTCGGAAATCTTGATGCCGTGCGGGTCGCCCTCGAAATCCTGATCGGTGGTGCCGATCAGCGTGTAGTCGCGCTCATAGGGAATGGCGAAGATGATCCGGCCATCCTTGTTCTGGAAGAAATACGCCCGGTCGTGGTCGTAGAGCTTGCGCACGACGATGTGGCTCCCCTTGACCAGCCGGACATGGTGCGCCTCGTTCTGGCCGAGCGACTGGCGCAGCACCGTGTCGACCCAGGGACCGGCAGCATTGACCAGCAGCCGCGCCTTGATGGTGGCCCGGGCCTTGGTGTCGAGGTCCTGCAGCTTGATCGCCCACAGCCCGTCTTCGCGCGTCGCCGACAGCACCTTCGTGCGGGTGCGCACAATCGCGCCCTTGTCGGCGGCATCGCGGGCCAGCAGCGTCACCAGCCGGGAATCGTCGACCCAGCAATCGGAGTATTCGAAGGCCCGCGCATAGCCTTCCTTGAGCGGCCGGCCGAGCGGCGATTGGCGGAGATCGAGCGTCTTGGTCGGCGGCAGCAGCTTTCGCGCCCCGAGATGGTCGTACACGAACAGGCCGAGCCGCAGCAGCCAGGCGGGCCGCAGCCCCTTGTGGTGCGGCAAGACGAACCGCAGCGGCCAGATGATGTGCGGCGCCATCGACCACAGGATCTCGCGCTCGGCGAGCGCCTCGTGCACGAGGCGGAACTCGTAGTATTCGAGGTAGCGCAGCCCGCCATGCACCAGCTTGGTGGCCGCCGACGAGGTGCCGGAGGCCAGATCCCCCATTTCGGCCAGAAACACCGAAAAACCGCGCCCTTGCGCGTCGCGCGCGATGCCGCATCCATTGACGCCACCGCCGATCACAAAGACGTCGATGATGTTTTCGCGCTTGGCCATAGGTCTTGCCGATCCCCCGCCGAAATTCGTTATCTCCGGCGCAGTTGGCATGCAACTGGCTGGTGTCACAATTAATGCCTGCCATGCTTGACCACAGGATGAACATCGGGCCACCAAGGGCGACCCAGTCCCCGTACGGCACCCATGTTCGACATCTTCAACGTCATCGTCCCGGTTTTCGGCATCATGGCGGTGGGCTATCTGGCCGTCCGGTTCCGGCTGTATCCGGCCGAGGGCGTGCGCGGGCTGGTACTTTTCGTCAACAATTTCGCCACCCCGTGCCTGCTCTGCCAGGCGATGCTGACCTCCGATTTCAGCACCACGTTCAATGCCGCGATCATCATTCCCTTCTACATCGGCGCGGTGTTTTCGCTGCTGTGCGGTGCGCTGATCGCCCGCAAATTCTTCAAGCAGCGGCCGGGCGAGAGTGTTTCCTCCGGCTTTTCGGCGATGTTCACCAACACGGTGCTGATCGGGATTCCGATCATTCAGCGCGCCTACGGCATGGGCGCCATGCCGACGGTGTTCTCGATCATCGCCTTTCACGCCCCCATGCTGATCACGCTGGGCATGCTGGTGATGGAACTGGTCCGCCGCGACGGCGCGCCGCTCGGCCGGACCTTCGTTGTGGCCGGCAAACGCATCGTCCAGAACCCGTTGCTGTGGGGCGTGGTGATCGGAGCGCTCGGCAACCGCTTTGCGGTAAAGGTGCCGGAAGCCGGAACGGCATTCCTCGTCATGATGTCGGCGGCGGTGCTGCCCGCCTCCTTGTTCGGGTTGGGCGGGGCCCTCAACGAGTACAAGATTTCCGAAAGCTGGCTGCAGGCCTCGATCATGAGCCTGTTCAAGCTGGTGATCCACCCGACGATTGTCTACGTGCTGGCGGTATGGGTGCTGCACGTGCCGCTCGACTACGCGCGCTACGCCGTGCTGCTCGCGGCGATGCCAGCGGGGATCAATGTTTACGTGTTTGCGACCTATTACGATCGCGCCGTGAACGTGGCGACCAACGTCGTGCTGATCTCGACCGTCTCCTCGATTCTGACAATCACCGGCTGGCTTTGGGTGCTGGGGCACTGAGGTCTCCCGGATTTCGGCAAGCCGGACGCATCCGGCGACCCGGTTTCGGTGGTCTAGAGAGCGCTCCGAGACGCGATGCATCCCTGAGAACTTGTTTAGTGAGACACAGCGCGTCTCGGAGTGGTGGGGCTTTTGGAACGGGGGCGGGCATTGGGGGGACCATGGGCCGGATCCGCTGCGAGCCTGGCATGGCACGAAACCCTTGCCCCCACCTGTCCACCCGCAGCCGTTCGTCGCGACCTCGCTCAGTGCGAGTGGATGGGGAGAGAATACACCGGGCCGGAAGGGCGTCAGTTCGCGAACGCGAAATCGGGGGTAAGGGACTGGCGGGACTGGGGAAAAGATGTCAACTCGGGTGCCACTTAAGCATCAGTCGGGCTCTTCTACCGCTTGCGGGGGAGGGGGACCGCCGTCAGTCGGTGGAGGGGGGAGCCGCTTGCGCTGAGCGTGGGGCTCCCCCCTTCCGTCACGCTTCGCGTGCCACCTTCCCCCGCAAGCGGGAGCAGGGCGCCGACTGTTGGCGTCGAGGAGCCTGACTGCGAGGACGGTTCTAGCGGGTGATCACCATCTCCACCGTCTCGGCCGGCATCTCCGGCCACGCCGGCACACACCGCAGCGGCATGGTGCCCATGGCGTCGAGGCCGGCGGCGAGGCGGATATAGGTGTCGGCGGGGCAAAGGTTGAACATCGCGTCGAAGCCGATCCAGCCCAGCCGCTCGTCCCAGCATTCGGCCCAGGCGTGAAAGCTCGCCGCGCTGTCGTCGCCGGCGAGGTAGCCGGTCACGTAGCGGGCGGGGATGTCGAGCGCGCGCGCCGCGCCGATCAGGGCGTGCGCGAAGTCGGCCGGGTTCTCTTTAGCGGCGGTGATGGCGGGCTCGACGGTGTCCTCGGGCAGCCTCCCGCCCTGGGACTGACTCTGGCCGTCCTGGGACTGGCTTTGCGACTGGCTTTCCGTCGCCTCGGCCGGGGCAGGGAGGCTGAAGGCGCGGTTCACCCGGTCCATCAGTTCGTGCAGCATGGCGATGCGGCCGCCGTCATTGCTGAGGCCCTGGACCAGTTCGGGCGCCGGCTTGGTCAGCGCCGTCGGCCGGCGGAAGATCGCCGGCATCGGGTCGTAGTCGAGCCGGCCCAGGACACCCGCCTTGTCGGTGGTCTCGACCACGCCGCTGACGGTGACCACGATGGGGTCCTCGGGCTTCACCTGGCTGACCAGTTGCGCCCGGTTGCCGAAGGCGTCGCGGAAGGTCACCGCCTCGGCAAAGCCGGGCATCGCAATGGACCAGCGTTCTATCTTCTGCTGTGGCGTGCCGAGCGCGGTGAGCAGCACGTGCTGCAGCGCCCGCGGCGGCGTCGCGAGGCTGAAGCTCAGTGTGTGGGTAAGGGTGATCTTCATCAGTAGAAATTGTAGCTTTCGGCCAGGGCCTCGGTGACCTTGTTGTTGCGCGCGATGAACTCGGTGAGGAATTCGTGCAGCCCGTAGGCGAAGATGCGGTCCATCGAATTGTCCTCGAGCATCGCCGTGACGTCGGCGACCGCGGCGTGGCTCGGGCTGGTGCCGCCATAGATCTCGGCGAGCATGTCGAGCGTGCGGTTGATCCAGCCGACCGAAAAGATCAGCGAGCGCGGCATTTCGGGCCTGAGGATCAAAAAGTCGGCGATGTTCCAGGCCTTGTAGCGGTCGTGATAGACGTGCTGGTAGCTGCGGTGCGCCGACGCGGCCCGCAGGATCAGCGTCCATTGCTGGATGTCGACATCGCCGCCGATGAGGTCGGTGCGCGGCAGCAGCACATAGTACTTCATGTCGAGGATGCGCGCCGTGTTGTCGGCGCGCTCGACGAAATTGCCGATCTGGCTGAAGGCGTAGCCGTCATCGCGCAGGAACGTCGACAGCAGGGCGCCCCGATAGCGGTGGCTGACCTGCTTGACCCATTGCAGCAGTTCAATCAGCCGGCTGCCGGTCGCCTCGCGCGGATCGATGTCGGAGAATTCGAGCCAGGCCGAATTGAGGCTTTCCCACATGTCGGTGGTGAGCGCCGTGCGCACCGAGCGGGCGTTGGTGCGCGCCGCGAGCAGGCAGGAGCGCACCGAGCTCGGATTGGTCTCGTCGAACAGCATGAACTGGCTGACATTGGCAACGTCGGCCACCTTGTGCTTCTGGGCGAATTCCTCGTCGACCTCGGCCGCCTGCAGCATGCTTATCAGATGCTCGCTGCCGCCGCTTTCGCGCCGCGAGGTAAGGCTCATGCGGTAGCCCACCTCGAGCAGCCGCGCCATGTTCTCGGCGCGCTCGACATAGCGGGAGAGCCAGAAGAGGTTCTGGGCGGTACGGCCTAGCATGACGGACCCGAGAGCTCGGCGCCCCCCCTCCCAGCCTCCCCCACGAGGGGGGAGGTGTCGCCTGGTGGTCCTGGTTCGATCTTGCCCAGCTCACCGCGGGGCACCCTCCCCCTTGTGGGGAGGGTTGGGGAGGGGGGAGCCATCAGCACGAAATTCACACTCATTCCTCCAGCACCCACGTATCCTTGGTGCCGCCGCCCTGGCTGGAATTGACGACCAGCGAGCCCTCCTTGAGGGCGACGCGTGTCAGCCCGCCCGGGGTGATGCGGATCTGGTCGCCGACCAGCACATAGGGGCGAAGGTCGACATGACGCGGCGCGATGCCCGAGCCGATGAAGGTCGGGCAAGTCGAGAGCGCCAGCGTCGGCTGCACGATGTAGTTGTCGGGTCGGGCGAGGATCTTCTGCTTGAACAGCTCCTGCTGCTCTTTCGTCGACGCCGGCCCCACCAGCATGCCGTAGCCGCCCGAGCCGTGCACCTCTTTCACCACCAGTTCGGCGATGTGCTCGAGCACATAGGCGCGCTCGTCGGCCTTGGTGCAGTTGTAGGTCGGCACGTTCTTGAGCAGCGCCTTTTCGCCGAGGTAGAACTCGATGATCTCGGGGACGAAGGTATAGACCAGCTTGTCGTCGGCAATGCCGGTGCCGGGCGCGTTGACCAGCGTCACGTTGCCGGCGCGGTAGGCGTCGAACAGCCCCGGCACGCCCAGCATCGAATCAGGGCGGAAGGTCAGCGGGTCGATGAAATCGTCGTCGATCCGGCGGTAGATGACGTCGACCCGGCGCGGGCCGGTGGTGGTGCGCATGTACACCTTGCCGTTGTCGACGAAGAGATCCTGGCCCTCGACCAGTTCGGCGCCCATCTGGTCGGCGAGGAACGAGTGCTCGAAATAGGCCGAATTGTAGATGCCGGGGGTGAGCACGGCGAGCGTCGGCGACGAGCCGGCGCCGGCGGGGGCGACGCTCTCCATCGTGCGGCGGAGGTTTTCAGGATAGGTCTCGACCGGCGCCACCTTCATGCGCTGGAACAGGTCCGGCGCGAGCTGCAGCATGGCCTCGCGGTCTTCGAGCATATAGCTGACGCCCGACGGCGTGCGGAGGTTATCCTCGAGCACATACCAGTCGTCCGGGCCGACGCGCACGATGTCGACGCCGATGATGTGCGAATAGATGCCGCGGGCGGGGTCGAGCCCCATCATTTCCGGGCAGAACGCCGAATTGTTGAGGATCAGCTTTTCAGGAACGCGGCCGGCCTTCAAGATTTCCTGGCGGTGATAGATGTCGTGGAGGAAGGCGTTGAGCGCCCGCACCCGCTGCTCGATGCCCTTTGAAAGCTTCCGCCACTCGATCGCGGAGATGATCCGCGGAATGATGTCGAAGGGGATGAGCTTTTCGGTCCCCTCATTGCTGCCATAGACCGCAAAGGTGATCCCGAGCCGGCGGAATATGCCTTCGGCATCGGCGGCCATGAATCCGCGCGCCTCTGCTGGCTGTTCCTTCAGCCATTGATCGAGGATCAAATAGGGCTCGCGGACGGACCCATCCGCATTTGTCATCTCATCGAACGGAAAAGGTCCCGGCATCACTCCAGCTTAATGTTACGGCCACCCACTGCGTTGCCATTGCTGCACATTTGCGGGGTGTTCGGCAAGCCGCTAAGAAGGCCTCCCGAGGAGGAACCATGCCCGTCGAGATTCTGCAGAGCCACAAGCTGCTCGAAAGCTGTGAAGCCGCGCTTGCCAAGCGCTATACCGTCCACAAGCTGCACGAGGCGGCCGACAAGGAGAAACTGCTCGCCGAGCTGCGCGATCGCGTCCGCGCCATCGCCGGCGGCAACGTCTCCGACGAGCTGATGGGCAAACTCCCCAAACTCGAGATCATCGCCAATTTCGGCGTTGGCTACGACTCGATCGATACTAAGGCGGCGAAGGCCCGCAACATCCGCGTCACCAACACGCCCAATGTGCTCAACGACGCGGTGGCGGAACTGACCATCGGGCTGATGATCGCGCTCGCCCGCCGCATCCCGCAGGCGCACCAGTTCGTGCGCGACGGCAACTGGCCCAAGGGCAATTTTCCGCTGCTCACTGAACTCAACGGCAAGACCGTCGGCATCCTGGGACTTGGCCGCATCGGCAAGGAAATCGCGGCGCGGGCGCAGGCGATGAAGATGCGGGTGGTCTATCACGGCCGCCGCAAGCAGACGGACGAGCCCTACGTCTTTTACTCCGATCTCACCGAGATGGCGCGCGACGCCGACTGGCTGGTGCTGATCGCCCCCGGTGGCAAGGCGACCGAAAAGATCGTCTCGCGGCAGGTGCTCGAGGCGCTGGGACCCGAGGGCTACATCGTCAACGTCGCCCGCGGCACGCTGATCGACGAGGCGGCGATGGTCGAATTGTTGGCATCGAAACAGCTCGGCGGCGCGGCGCTCGATGTGTTCGAGAAGGAGCCGCTTGTGCCTCAGGCGCTGTTCGGCCTCGACAACGTCGTGCTGTCGCCGCACCAGGGCAGCGCCACCCACCAGACTCGCAACAAGATGGGGGCGCTCGTCGTCGACAATCTCGATGCCTGGTTCGCCGGCGAACCCCTGATCAGCGCGGTGGTGTGATGCTCATCGACTTGCACGGCAAAACCGCCATCGTCACCGGCGCCGGGCGCGGCATCGGCCGCGAGATCGCCCGCACGCTGGCCGGGGAAGGGGTGACCGTCGTTGCCCTCGATATCAGGCCTGACCTGCTCGAGACCGTGACCGCCGAATGGCGCGACAAGGGGTTTGGCGGTGCGCAGATCCTCGGCGATGTCCGCCAGGCCGAGGACTGCCGCGCGGCGGTCGCCGAAACGGTAGCCAAATTCGGCCGGCTCGACATTCTCGTCAACAATGCTGGCGTCGCCGGCGGGGCGCCGATCGAGACGCTGACCGAAGCGGTCTGGGACGACAATTTCGACAGCAACCTCAAGGCGACGTTCCTGATGTGCCAGGCGGCGATCCCGCAGATGAAAGCCCAAGGGTCGGGCCGCATCCTGAATGCGGCGTCGTTTGCCGCCATCATCCCGGCCCTTGGCAGCGCCGCCTATGCGGCCTCGAAAGCCGGCGTCGAGAGCTTTACGCGGGTGCTGGCAGGCGAACTGGGGCCGTGGAACATCACCGCGAACTGCTACGCCCCTGGCATGATCCCGACCGAGCTGAACCACTATGCGGAGGCTACGCCCGAGCGGCAGGAGCTCCTGCTCGACACCCTGACGCTCCGCCGCTGGGGCAGCCCGTCGGACGTCGCCAACCTCATCTGCTTCCTCGCGTCGGACCAGGCGGCCTACATTACCGGCACCATGATCGACATCTCGGGCGGCAAGTTCGCGACGCAGATCCCGGGCCTTGCGCACAAGGCCAAGGGGTAGGCCGCTCAGCCGGCGGCGCCGGCCAGCGAGATCGGGCCGGTGTCGCGGTCGGCCTTGAGCATGCCATCCTCGACCCAGAGGCGGGCGACGTGGACCACGGTGCGGCGGTCGGCGTCGGTCAGCGGGTCGGGTTTGTTGAGCTCGTCCCATTCGGGGTGGGTAAAGTAGTAGAGCGCGGCCTCGCTCGGGCCGGTGACCACGACATCGGCGTGGCGGGCAAAGCGGCGATCCATCGGGTCGGCGCCGGCCGCCTCGAGGATGCGGCCCTGGCGCTGCCACTGGCGCATGTCGCTGGAGCGGAAGACGCCCTGGCCGTGCCACTCGTCGACGATCATCCAGGCGTGCCCGCCCAGTTCGAAGACGTTGGGGCCTTCGTGCGGGAACCCGTCCGGGCGGCCGGGAATGACCGTCCCCTCGTCGCTCCAGTCGAACAGGTCGCGCGAGCTGGACACATGCGTGCTCGCGCCGTCCGCCTCGTCCTTGTACCACAGGCGGTAAAGGCCGTCGGGGCAGCGGGCGATGCACGCATCGATGACGAAGTTCGAGCTGAGCGGCACGACGCCATGGCGCGTCCAGCGCCCGAGGTCGGGGCTGGTGAAGTGGACGATCTGGCGCGTGTAGCCGGCAAAGCTCTCGGGCGCGCTGGGAATGTAGCTCAGGAACATGTGGTAGGCGCCTTCGGCGTACACCACCTCGGGCGCCCAATGCGTGTTTAGGCCGGGATCCGCCGGGTCATCGAGGCCGGCGACCGTGCCGCGATAGGTCCAGTCAATGCCGTCGGGCGAGGTTGCGACGCCGATCGGGCTGCCGTGGATCCAGCCGAAGCCGGGCGTGCCCAGGCGCGCGCGGCGGTTGGTGTAAAACATCCACCAGTCGCCGGTGGCTCGGTTGCGGATGACGGTCGGATCGGCGGCGCCGTCCTGGATCGGGTCGATGTAGATGGGTGCGGACATGCCCCGATTATGGCTGATTGCCCCGGCTAGTGCCAGCCGCCGAGCAGCGCGCCCATCAGCACCAGCGACACGAGGATCGCGCCGGTGTTGATGGCGATGAGCTTCAGCGACCGGTTCTCGTAGGTCATCAGCGGCAGTTGCGTCGCAAGGACGAAGCCGACCCAGGACCAGAGGCCGATGAGCGCGCCGCCGGTCCAGTCGGTGACGTGCGCGAGCACAAGGATCGTCGCGAGCGCGATCGCCATCAGCAGCGACATCACGAGGTCGAGGACGATGGCCTTGCCCAGCCCGCTGCGCATGCTTTCGGGCGTGACCCCGGTCAGCGCCTGCCACGGTTTGACGAAGAGCAGCGGCGAGTACCAGACGCCGCCCACCAGCATGCGCACGACGACCGCGGCGAGCACCGCCAGCCAGTTGATCGAAAGCATTCGAAGTCCCCTTATGTCCGTAACATATACGTTACGATTTCCCCGCGCCCCGCGCAAGTCACCTGCGCGGGAACGACGGGGGCCCGAATGGGTTTGCATTTGCGAAGGCCGCGACGCATCGTTTGTCGTGTTCAGCGACGGAGATGACGATGCGGGAATGGTGGCGCGGCGGGGTAATCTATCAGGTCTATCCGCGCTCGTTTCAGGACAGCAACGGCGACGGCATCGGCGATTTGCCGGGGCTGCTGAACCGGCTCGACTACATCGCCTCGCTCGGTGTCGACTGCGTCTGGCTGTCGCCGATCACCCAGTCGCCGCAGGCCGACATGGGCTACGACGTGTCCGACTACAAGGAAGTCGACCGGCTGTTCGGCACGCTCGAGAATTTCGACGCGCTGATCGAGCGGGCGCATGCGCTCGGCCTCAAGGTCATCATGGACCAGGTTCTGAGCCATACCTCCGACAAGCACCCGTGGTTTCGCGAGAGCCGGCTGAGCCGCACCAATTCGCGCGCCGACTGGTACGTGTGGGCCGATCCCAAGCGCGACGGTACGCCGCCCAACAACTGGCCGAGCGTCTTCGGCGGCCGTGCCTGGGAATGGAACCCGAGCCGCGGCCAGTACTACTTCCACAATTTCCTGATCGAGCAGCCAGACCTCAACTTCCACAATCCGAAGGTGCAGGACGCGGTGCTCGACGTGCTGCGCTTCTGGCTGGAGCGCGGCGTTGACGGCTTCCGGCTCGACACCGTCAACTACTACTTCCACGACAGGCAATTGCGGAACAACCCGCCGGCGCGGCGCCCAAAACATCTGCCCTATGCGGTCAATCCCTACGACATGCAGGAGCACAAGTTCGGCAAGAGCCAGCCGGAGAATGTCGATTTTCTGAAGCGCGTGCGAAAACTGCTCGACGAGTTTCCCGGCACCACCACGGTGGGGGAGGTCGGCGACAGCCATGTCGGGCTGAAGCTCATGGGCGAGTATACTTCGGGCGGCGACAAGCTGCACATGGCCTATACCTTCGATATGCTGGGCAACGAGTTCACCGCCGAGCACTTCCGCGGCAAGATGAAGGCGTTCTTCGACGCCAACAAGGACGGCTGGCCGTGCTGGAGTTTCTCCAACCACGACGTCGACCGTCACGTGACGCGCTGGGCAAAGCACGCGCTCGACCAGAAGGCGCTGGCGCGGCAGGCGGTGGCGATGCTGATCGCGCTCAAGGGCTCGATCTGCATCTACCAGGGCGAGGAGCTGGGGCTGCCGCAGGCCGATATCCTGTTCGAGGAATTGACCGATCCGCCGGGCATCCGCTTCTGGCCCGAATACAAGGGCCGCGATGGCGAGCGCACGCCGATCCCGTGGGACGCCGGCGACGCGCCCAACGGCTTCACCACCGGCAAACCCTGGCTGCCGATCAAGCCGGCGCATTCGGCGCTGAGCGTTGCCGCCGAGGACGCGGATCCGGACTCGACGCTGAATTTCTACCGCAAGGCGCTCGGCTTCCGTCGCGCCCATCCGGCCCTGGTCGACGGCGACATCGAGGTGTTCAAGCTCAACGAGCCGGTGCTGGCGTTCCGCCGTTACGATGGCAGCGAGAGCCTGGTGTGCCTCTACAATTTGTCACCCGAGATGGTGAAGGTGACGGTCGCGGGCGACGCTGAAATGCTGTTCTCCGAAGCGGCCGGGCGGGTCAAGGACAAGCTGACGCTCGGGCCCAACGGCTACGCCTTCCTCGCCGAGGGCGAAACGCGCCTCACGGTGCAGTTCAAGGGCCGGCTGAAACAGCGATCCAGTAAATAGGAGGGCGCGGGGGCCGCTGGGCTCTCGCGCCTTCGATGGTCCGTGTCAGGTCAGCTCAGCGTGTTGACGAGCTTGAGCGTATCGGGGTCGTAGAGCGCCACGGTCGTGTGCCCGCTTGCGTTGGTGTACTGCACCTTGAGGCAGCCGTTCCAGTCGTCGATGGTGCTAGACAGCTTGGTGCTGAGCCGCAACTCGTCGGACAATTGCTGCTTGGCAGAATTGAGCTCCTGCGTGCTGCCGCCTGTGTTGCAGCTGAGTGCCGCCGTACTGGTCGCAGCAAAGGCCGGGGCGGCAGAGATCACTCCGGCGCCGAGGGTGGCGGCGAGGACGAGCAGGGGAAGGGTCTTCATTTTACACTCCGTTGGGTGCGTTTCGAACGCCACGGATGTGAGCCTCGCGAGGCCGGAATTCCAATTACAAGAAGGTAGCCTTCGTTACATCGGCGCAAGCGAGCGGACAGGATTGTCACATGCCCGCGAGGGCGTAACGAACTTAGGAGTTCCGCAACCATTTTGGTCGCCGCGCGAACCTGAAAACCGCAGATCGCCCGAGGCCAAGACGAAGACACGCCACCGGTCGGTCGCGTGCCTCAGAGCGTGTTGAGGGGGTGTCGCGGCGCAGCGCGCGAAGCTGTCAGTTCACCGGGACTTCGCGCAGCGTGTCTGGATCGTAGAAGCGCATCGTGGTGTGGCCGTTTTCGCGCACAAAGGTCTGGATGCAGCCATTCCAGAAGCGGGTCGAGGATGCGTCGATCCCCATGGCGTTCAGCCGCTGCTCGGCAAACGCCGACTCGTCAGGCTCGGAATAGCGATAGTGGCCCGAACTATCGAGCTCGCTGAAGTCCGGGCCGTCGCACATCGGGACGGCAAGAGCCGCCGTCGCCGGGCTCAAAAACAGCGCCAGGGCGCCCATCGCTACAAGTTTCCGCATCACACAACCGGCAGTGCCGTCTCCACAAGTCTGGCCCAATAACTCACCCCCATCGGGATGACGTCGTCATTGAAGTCATATGTGTCGGTGTGGAGGTCCGCAGAAGGGCCATTGCCGAGAAAAATATAAGCGCCCGGCTTCGCCTGCAGCATATAGGCGAAATCCTCGCCGCCCATGGTGCCGTCGACATCGGCATCGACGCGCTCGACGCCGCCGACGAGCCGCGCCACATCGGCGGCAAACGCCGTCTGCCGCGGGGAGTTGACGGTCACCGGATAGCCGTTGCGGTAGTGGATCGAGGCCGCGGCGCCGAACGTCGCGCAGATGCCGTCGGTCACCGCCCGCAGCCGCTCCTGCATGAAGGCTCGCACCTCTTCGTCGAGCGTCCGTACCGTGCCGGTGAGCTTGACCGTACGCGGGACGACGTTGAAGGCCTGGCCGGCCTCGACCATGGTCACCGACAGCACCGCTTCGCGCATCGGGTTGACGTTGCGCGAGACGATCGTCTGGAGCGCCAGGATCAACTGGGCTGCGATGGTGATCGGATCGATTGTGTTATGGGGGAGGGCCGCGTGGCCGCCGCGGCCCTCGATGGTGATCTGGAACTCGTCGGTTGCGGCCATGATGCCGCCCTCGCGGATGCCGAAGCTGCCAGCGGGCATCCCCGGCATGTTGTGCATGCCGTAGAATTCCTCGATGCCGAAGCGTTCGACGAGGCCGTCCTGCAGCATCGCCTTGCCACCGGCGCCGCCCTCTTCGGCGGGCTGGAAGATGACGATGGCCGTGCCGGCGAAATTGCGCGTCTCGGCGAGATATTTGGCGGCACCCAGCAGCATCGCGGTGTGGCCGTCATGGCCGCAGGCATGCATCTTGCCCGCGACCTCGCTGGCGTACGCCTTGCCGGTGCGCTCGGTGATGGGGAGAGCGTCCATGTCGGCCCTGAGCCCGATCACCCGGCCGTCGCCGCCATTGCGTCCCCGGATCACCCCGACGACGCCGGTCCGGCCGATGCCGGTCACCACGTCGTCGACGCCGAATTCACGCAACAGGTCGGCGACGCGTCCGGCGGTGCGGTTGACGTCGTACTGGAGCTCGGGGTTGCGGTGGAAGTCCTGGCGCCATTCGGCGATCTCGCGCTGAAATTCGGCGACGCGATTAATGACAGGCATGATGATCTCGGCTGCTAAAGAGGCAGTTTGCCGGTTTGCACGAAGGGGCGTCAACCCTTGTCTGGGCAACCGAGGTTTGCCATAGCGCGGCATGACTCTCCTGACTATCGACTCCGGCGAAATTGCCCTGATCGCGACGACGCTGCGCCTGCTGAACCTCGAGACGGCTGGCGCGGCCCAGCTGGTGGCGGCACTCGGCGTTGCCGCGCCTGTCCAATGGCCCCCCGAATTCAACGGTGAAGCCTATCGCGACTGGCAGCGCGACCTGCTCGCCAAGTACCCCGACGAACCAGGATTTGCCGGCTGGTACGTGATCGGCAGCGGTGAACTGGTCGGGACCGCCGGCTTCAAGGGCCCGCCGGACGTCGCCGGCCGGGTCGAGATCGGCTACTCGATCATCGCGCCACGGCAGCGCCGGGGGTTTGCGTCGGGCGCAGTCGACTTGCTGCTCAGGCATGCTTTTGCCGATCCCCGCGTCACCCAGGTTCTGGCAGAAACGCTGCCGGCGGGGCTCGCCTCGCAGGCGGTGCTGCGGCGCTGCGGCTTCACTCCGGCCGGCACGCGCGTCGAAGACGAGGACGGCGACGTGCTGCGTTTTGCCCGTAAACGCTAGCGTCGCGGCCGCGACGCCACTGCCGCGCTGGTTGCAAATCGCCCGCCCGCGCCTATAAAGGCGCCGCTTTTCCATCCCCCGGGTCAAAAAATGTTCGAAACCCTGCACAAGGCCACGCTCGACAAGATCTTCGTGCTCATGGCCGAGTTCGCCGCCGATTCCCGCAGCAACAAGATTGACCTCGGTGTCGGCGTCTACAAGGACGACAAGAACAACACCCCGATCATGTCCGCGGTGAAAAAGGCCGAGCAGCGCATCCTCGATGCCGCCAAGACCAAGACTTACAAGGGCGTGGTGGGCAACAAGGAGTTTTCCGCCGCGATCGTCGAGCTGGCACTGGGCGGGGTGGTCGATGCCTCGCGCATTCGCACCGTCAACGGCGCCGGCGGCACCGGCGCGCTGATGATTTTGATGCAGGTGCTGGGCCGGGCCCGGCCGGGCGGCAAGATCTACATTTCCGATCCGAGCTGGCCCAACCACTGGCCGCTGGCCGAAAATGCCGGGCTGGTGCCGGTGACCTACCCGTATTTCGATCCCAAGACCCGCAGTGTCGACTTCCCGGCCATGCTGAAGGTGCTCGACACCCTGACCGGCGACGACATCGTGCTGCTGCACGGCTGCTGCCATAACCCGACCGGCGCCAATCTGACCCCGGCGCAGTGGGACCAGGTGGTCGAGAGCCTCAAGCGCACCGGCGCCTTCCCGCTGGTCGACCTCGCCTATCTGGGCTTCGGCGACGGGCTCGAGCCGGACGCCTATGGCGTGCGCAAGGTGGTCTCGTCGCTGCCCGAATCGATGGTGGCGTTCTCGGCCAGCAAGAATTTCGGCCTCTATCGCGAGCGCGCCGGCGTCGCCATCGCCATCGCCAAGGACTCGGCGACCTCCGACGTGGTCTCGAGCCAGATGCAGAACGTCATCCGCGGCTCGATCTCCCAGACACCCGACCATGGTGCGGAAATCGTCCGCATCATCCTCGAGGACGGAGAGTTGCGCGGCGAATGGGAGGCCGAGCTCAACCAGATGCGCGAGCGCATGAAGCGGCTGCGCGTGAAGCTTTCGGACGCCATCAGGCGCAAGTCGAACTCCAAGGATTTCGACTTCATCGCCGAGCATTCCGGCATGTTCTCGCTGCTCGGCCTGCCCGCCGAAACGGTGCAGAAGCTCAAGGTCGAAGACGCGGTCTACATGATCAACGACAGCCGGATCAACGTCGCCGGCATCCCCGAGGACCGGGTGGACGAACTCGCGGACTTCCTGATCGCCGCCGCGGGGTGACAATGACGTCGGTTCGAAACGAGCGGATCAAGCTTCTCGCGAACGCTTTCGACCGAGCATCGACGGCCTGCTTCACTTTCGGCGCGATAGGGCCCATCGCAGCTGTTGTTTATGCGGGCACTGGTGCGGTTCCCCTTGGCGCCGGCTTCTTCGTCGCTGCCGCCGCGAGTTGGCTTCTGGCGGCGATTGCACTACATCTTGTCGCAAGAGAGATCCTTGGAGGTCTTCGCGATGACGTCGCTTGAGTTCTTCGCCGCGGTCGGCATGCCTCTCATCATCGTCATTCTGTCGTTTGTGGCGCTGAAGGTGCATCAGTGGGACCTCAGGCGCCGTGATCGCCTGCATCCGGGGGAATAGCGCCTAATCCGTCGATTTGTGCCGATTTTGGCGTTCAACCCACCTTCCCGGCGTCACCAAAAATGCCTATCTACTGGGTAGAAAATCAGTAGAAAAAACCGCGCTTCCCGGAGGGAACACCATGCAGTTCTTCGTCGACACCGCTGAAATCGCTGACATCAAGAAGCTCCACGAAATGGGGCTGCTCGATGGCGTGACCACCAATCCGTCGCTGATCGCCAAGTCGGGCCGCGATTTCAAGGAAGTCATCAAGGAGATCTGTGGCGTGGTGCCGGGCCCGGTATCGGCGGAAGTCGCCTCGACCGAGTTCGACGGCATGATCGCCGAGGGCGAGGTGCTGGCCAAGCTCGCGACCAACGTCGTGGTCAAGCTGCCGCTCACCGTCGATGGCCTCCGCGCCACGAAAGTGTTCTCGGGCAAGGGCATCAAGACCAACGTGACGCTCTGCTTTTCGCCCAACCAGGCGCTGCTCGCCGCCAAGGTCGGCGCCACCTACATCTCGCCGTTCATCGGCCGGCTGGACGACATCAACATCGAGGGCATGGAGCTGATCGAGCAGATCCGCACCATCTACGACAATTACAATTTCACCACGCAGATCCTCGCCGCCTCGATCCGCACGCCCAATCACGTGACGGAGGCGGCGCTCGCCGGCGCCGACGTCGCCACCATCCCGCCGGCGGTGATCTACAAGCTCGCCGAC
>JANXSI010000177.1 GCA_025352765.1 Devosia sp.
AGGCCGGTTGACCCGGCCCCTGTCGCAGGGGATGGCGCAGCGCCATCCCTCGTCATTCCTTCCGCATTTCTTGGGCCTCCGAAGGCCATACGTCGCCATCCGTTGCGTACCCTGACGGCCCCAAAAGGGTCCGTGCTGGTCGCTACCGATCATGGCGATCGCGTCAGCGCGCGGCAGTTAACCGCAGTTCCCGCCCAATTCCATCCCCTTTCGGCGGACAATTACACACAAACTTCCGCACTTAATGTACAAAATTTCGGAGCGTTGACATGGATTTTGGAGTCTGCAAGCATCTCTGTGTCGAAAGAGTGGACAAACCACCGCGGCGAGGGAGTGCGAAGCCGATCTGTTCGGCGACGCTGTGCGAGGACGCAGCCAGGGCTGCAGCGAGCGTGCGCCAGCACGTCGCGGGCGTCGCAGACATTCGAACGAGGAGGACGTTCTATGACCGAACACGCAGGTCGTGACGCGACAGCTCTTGGGCTGCGGCGACGCGGGCTATTGGCCTATTCGATCGCCATGCTGATGAGCTCGACCATGGTGCTCACCGCAACCACTGCGGGCTACGCACAGAGCGTCGACCTCAGCAAATGGTCGCCCGAATACATCAAGAGCATCGCCGGCACCGAGGAAGTCGACACCGCCGCGGATTGCTCCAAGGTCGTGCCGCTCGACTACAAGGGCAAGGTGTCCGTCTGGTAGACTGGCCCCACCGATGCCTCGCCCGACATCGAAAAGAAGATCAACGACGACTTCTGGGCCGCCTGGAAGGCGACCTACCCGAACATCCAGACCGACGCGCAGAACATCAACTACAACGACCTGCTCGACAAGCTGCGCACGGCAACGCTGGGCAATGCCGGGCCGATGGTCGTGCGCCTGCAGATCCTGGGCGGCGTCGAGTTCGGTGCCAAAGGCTACCTCAATGAGCTAAAGCCCGAGGACGTCGGCTATTCTTCGGCCGATTTCTGGCCGGGTGCGTTGAAGTCCGTGACCTATGACGGCAAGGGCTACGGCATTCCGACCAACAACGAGACCATGGCGTTCATCTGGAATGCCGACATCTTCAAGCGAGCCGGGCTCGACGGCGAGAACCCGCCGGCGACCTGGGAAGACGTGGTCAAGGACTCCAAGATCATCCACGACAAGCTCGGCATCGCCGGCTACGGCATGGTCGCCAAGCAGAACGCCGGCAATACGCCGTTCCGCTTCATGCCCCAGATGTGGGCCTTCGGCGGCGGTGCCCTCGACGAGTCGACCGACGCGCCGACCTACAAGAAGGTGATGCTGAATACGCCCGAAGCCAAGGCGGCCCTCCAGGCCTCCTACGACATGTATGTGCGCGACAAGTCGGTCCCGGTTTCCGCTCTCACCAACACGCAGAACGAGAACCAGGCGCCGTTCATCGCCGGCCTGCTGGCCATGATGATCGCCCACCCGTCAGAGTACGCCAAGATGGTCGACCTCGCCGGCAAGGCGACCGGCGCCGACAAGGCCGTGGCCGATACGGTCGTTGCCAACATGCGCTACGGCCTGATCCCCAAGGGTCCGTCCCGCCGCGCCGTGGTGTTCGGCGGCTCCAACATTCACATGCTCAAGAGCGAGTATGTCGATGGCGGGCTCGACGAGCAGGCGGCCAAGGCCTGATCTGCTTCTGGACCGGCCCGGAATGGTCGACCAAGCTCGCCTGGACCGGCTCCAATCCCGGCAATCTGCGCGGCTTCAAGACCAAGTGGATGAAGGAACGTCTCGACACCATCAAGTTCCTCGACGTCACCACCTCGATGCTGCCCAACGGCATCCCGTTCCCGGTCATTCCCGAAGCGCCCGAGATCATGAACATCATCATCCCGGACATGCTGCAGAACGCTCTGACGGGGAAGATGACGGTCGATGCCGCCGCAGACGATGCGGCCAAGAAGGTCGAAGATCTGATCGGCGGCATGTAAGCCGCGCGACACACTACAGGACCGGCGGCCATCGGCTGCCGGTCTCTCCGTCCCTTCATTAAAGGATTGCGCCGTGAGCATTGCGACGGAACGGCAGGTGGCCGGCCCTACGCCGATCTTGCCGCGCAAGTCGGCAGGTCTCCTGCGACGGGTCCTGAACCAACGCAGCGACTATCTGTACGTTTTGCCCGCGCTGGCCGTCATGATGGTCGTCATCGCCTACCCGATCTACTACACGATCGAACTCAGCTTTTTCAAAACCCCGCAAAACCTTCAGATGAAGGACAAGATCTTTGTCGGGCTCGACAACTACGTCACCATCCTCGGCAGCGAGTCGTTCCGATCGGTCACGCTCAACACCCTGGTCTGGACGGGGTTCTCGACGGTCTTCGCCTTCCTCATCGGTCTTGTAGCGGCGCTGTCGCTGCATCGCGAATTCGTCGGCCGCGGTGTGCTCCGCGCCTTGCTGCTGGTGCCCTATGTGGTCAGCGCGGTGGCCGCGTCCTATGTCTGGAAATGGCTCTACCATTCCGACTTCGGCGTCATCGGGGCGCTCGCGGTGCAGTTCGGCCTCACCGAAAAGCCGATCAACTTCCTCGACAACCTCTACACCGTGCTGCCCTCGCTGATCGTGGTGAACGTGTGGAAGGAATTCTCCTTTGCCATGATCATGCTGATGGCGGGTCTGCAGACCGTCCCCGAGCAGCTGCTGCGTGCCGCGCAGGTCGACGGCGCCAACGCCTGGCAGCGCTTCTGGCATGTGACCTTTCCCCATCTGCGCGGCGTCTCGATGGTGACACTGCTGCTGCTGATGGTCGCCAACTTCAACTCGTTCATCATCCCTTTCGTGATGACGGGCGGCGGACCGGCGGGCGCGTCCGACATCTGGATCACCCAGATCTACAGCATCGCCTTCGGCCGCCAGCGCTACGGTGTCGCGTCGGCCTACTCGGTGATCCTGTTCATCGTGATGATGGGGCTGGGATACTTCTACGTGAAGGCGCTGACGCGCGGCGATGAGTCGAGGACAGGATGAGCAACCCTGTCCTCACCGCGAGCCCGGCGCGCATCCGCAAGCCCATCGACTGGTGGCGTTGGGGCGGCAGGGTGTTCCTCACCTTGCTGCTGCTGTTCACCGTGCTGCCGATGGTCTGGATGCTGCTGACCTCGGTCAAGACGCAGTTCGCCGCGATGCAGTATCCCCCGCAATGGTGGCCGGCCGAGCCCACGCTGCAGAACTATGTCAAGCTTCTCGATCCCACCAACAAGGTCGGCCACGAGTTCCTGCTCTATTTCTGGAACAGCCTCTATGTGTCGACGCTGACCACGATCCTCGGCGTCGTCGTCGCGGTGCCGGCGGCTTACGCCTTCTCGCGCTTCCGCTTCCCCGGGCGGACGTTCTTGTTCTTTTCGGTACTGCTGCGCAACATGTTTCCGGCAGTGGTCTTCCTGATGCCGCTGTTCCTGTTGATGCGCTGGCTCGGGCTGGTCGGCAGCCACGGCTCGCTGATTCTCACCTACCTCACTTTCGGGCTGCCGCTGTCGATCTGGCTCCTCAAGGGGTTCTACGACAACATTCCAATCCAGCTCGAGCAGGCGGCGCGCATCGACGGCGCGACCCGCTTCCAGGCCTTCATCCTGATCGTGATGCCGCTGTCGACGCCGGGGATCATCGCCACCTCGATCTTCTCGTTCATCGGCGCGTGGAACGAATACGTCTATGCGGCGACCTTCATCAACACCAAAGAGCGGATGACCCTGCCGGTCGGCATCCAGAGCTTCTTTGCCGAGTTCGCCACCGACTGGCCGGGGCTGATGGCGGCGACCTTCCTGATGAGCGTTCCGGTCGTAGTGCTGTTCCTGGTGCTGCAGAAATACTTCGTCAAGGCGCTGACCGAAGGCGCCGTCAAACACTAGGCATCGGGTTCGAATAGGGGAACGTCATGGCTCAGGTAGTCCTCAAGGACCTGCTCAAGACCTACGGCAACATCGACGTCGTCAACCGCGTCTCGCTCACCGTGGAGGACGGCGAGTTCGTCGCCCTGGTCGGCCCGTCCGGCTGCGGCAAGACCACGACGCTCAGCCTCGTCGCCGGCTTGCTGCCACTGACCGGTGGCGAGATCTATATCGGCGAGCGGCAGGTCAACGACCTCGATCCCAAGGACCGGGACATCGCCATGGTGTTCCAGAACTACGCGCTCTACCCCAACAAGACCGTCTACAAGAATCTCGCCTTCCCCCTCCAGATGCGCAAACTCTCCAAGCCGGACATCGAGCGCAAGGTGATGGAGGCTGCCAAGGTGCTCGACATCGTCCATCTGCTCGAGCGCAAGCCGCGCGAATTGTCGGGTGGCCAGCAGCAGCGCGTCGCTCTGGGGCGTGCCCTCGTGCGCGATCCGCGGGTCTTTCTGATGGATGAGCCGCTCAGCAATCTCGACGCCAAGCTGCGTGTGCAGATGCGCACCGAGATCAAGCGCTTCCATCAGGACCTGCACGCGACCATCATCTATGTCACGCACGATCAGCTCGAGGCGGTCACCATGGCCGACAAGATGGCGGTGATGAATGGCGGCGTGCTGCAGCAATACGACTCCCCCGCCGAAGTTTTCGCGCATCCGGCCAACACCTTCGTTGCCGGCTTCGTCGGCTCGCCCGCCATGAGCCTCATTCCACTCGAGGTAACCGGCGCCGAGACCTCGCTGACGAGCCCCGATGGCTGGTCCCTCAAACTCACCCCGGAAAACGCCCGTAAGGCCAGTGGCGCGACGACGCCCAAGGTTGTGCTCGGCGTCCGCCATCCGACCCCCCGGGTGCACAAGGCGGCGACGCCCGGCGCTGTCCCCGGCAGGGTCTATACGGTCGAGCCGACGGGCGATGTGACGTTCGCGCAAATCTACCTGGGGGCCCACATCGTCATCGTGAGCCTCGATCCGCATTTTCCGATCCGGCCCGACGAGCCGGTCTGGGTCGAGTTCGACCAGTCGCGAATCCACCTCTTCGACGGTGTCACTCAGCAGGCACTGACTTTGGCTTGAGCCCGGCGGGCGTTAGCTGCGCCGCGTGGTCACCACCGGCTGGCCGGCGCGGGGCAGGGCCTCGTCGTGGCGCTTGGCGCGCATTTGCTCGAGGATGTGGATGCCCGAGCCTTCGACGTGGCGGGCAACGATCGCCGCTGCCGCTTCCGCATCGCCGGCCTTGATGGCGGCGATCAGTTCGTGATGTTCGCGCAGCACCGCCATTCGCCGCTTCAGTGTGACGGGATATTGCCGCGCCAGAGCTCGGAGTATTTCGCGATGCTTCCACCACAGATCCGCGGCGTGACGATTGTAGTGCCGGCCGTAGATCAGCCCGTGAAACTGCGTGTCGAGCTTGAGATGCCGCACCAGATCGACGAAATTGTTGGCCTCGATCTCGATCTGCACACGTTCGAGTTGGGCAATGTCGGCTTCGGTCGCCATGCCGACGAACCACTTGGTCAGAGCCGGCTCGATCAGCATCTCGATCTCGTAGATGTCGCGGACGAATTCCTCATCGATCGGCCGGACCCGCGCGCCGCGATTGGGGGTCATCACCACGAAGCCTTCGCCGCGCAGATGATGCAGCGCCTCGCGCACCGGGTTGGTTGAGGTGCCATGGCGCAGCGCCAGCTCGGCGACCTTCAGCCGCTCATTGGCCCGCAGTCGGCCTGAGATGATGTCGTCCCGGATGAGTTCGTGAATCGTCGCGGCCGAACCATCGGCGTCGGACTCTTGGTCATCTGCGGGGATCGTGACGCTCATTTCACCAGCTTCTATGCACTTCCAGAAACAAATCCAACCCCTCCCGCGTCACCCTACACGTCATTCGGCCAATTTTATGTACGATCCGCCCGGGAGTTGACATGGAATTGCGAGTCTGCGACCGTCGCTCTGTGGGTATGATGTATGAACAATAGCCGGCCGCGCGGATCGAAGCCGGAACACCGGTGATCCGCGGCGACAAGCGAATTCCGGCCTGCTGCCCAAGGGTGCAGGGCGGCGGGAGGAAGTCAATGTTCTGGCCGACGGCGTGTCACGCGACCGCCACCCATGCGCCGCGCGCTGCGGCCGTAAGGCATTGTTCGTGCTCGGGATTTTCCGCATGAAGATCCGCGACATCAAGGTCATCGTTGCCTCGCCCGGCCGCAATTTCGTGACCGTCAAGATCGTCACCGACGAGGGCCTCCATGGCATCGGCGACGCGACGGTGAACGGTCGCGAAAAGGCGGTCGTCGCGTATCTGGTCGACCATGTGATCCCCACGCTCATCGGCAAGGACCCGATGCGCATCGAGGACATCTGGCAATATCTCTACAAGGGCGCCTACTGGCGGCGCGGACCTATCACCATGGCGGCGATCTCGGGGATCGACATGGCCCTGTGGGACATCAAGGCCAAGGCGGCCAACATGCCGCTCTACCAGCTGCTCGGCGGCCGCTCGCGCGACAAGGTAATGGTCTACAAGCACGTCGGCGGTCTCGATATCGCCGAGGTCGTCGACGGCGTGCAGAAAATGCGGGAGCAGGGCCTCGACGCCGTCCGCGCCCAGGTCTCGATCCCCGGCTTGCCGCCGATCTACGGTACCGGCCCGAGTACTGATCAGGCGGCCGGCGGCATGATCCAGGCGCTCCCGGTTGAAGAGGTGTGGGCCACCCACAAATACCTGCCCCTGGTGCCAAAGCTCTTCGAGAAGCTCCGCGACGCCGTCGGCTGGGACGTCCACCTGCTGCACGACGTGCACCACCGCCTGACCCCCATCGAGGCGGCGCGGCTGGGCAAGGATCTCGAGCCCTATCGGTTGTTCTGGCTGGAGGACGCCATTCCCGCCGAGCTGCAGGAAGGCTTCCGCATCATCCGCCAGCACACCACTCAGCCGCTGGCCGTAGGCGAGGTGTTCAACTCGATCTTCGACATGACGACGCTCATCACCGAGCAACTGATCGACTACATCCGCGTCACCGCCGTCCACGCCGGCGGCGTCACCGGCCTTAAAAAGATCTTCGACTTCGGCTCAACCTACCATGTGCGCTCGGCTTGCCATGGTCCGATGGACGTGTCGCCCGTCGCCATGGGCTGCAACATCCATGTCGACGTCGCGATCAGCAATTTCGGCATCCAGGAATTCTCCGGCTACACCGACGCCACCTACGACATGTTCCCGCGCGCCTGGACCTATGACCGCGGCTATCTGCAGCCCGGCGAGACACCCGGCCATGGCGTCGACATCGATGAGGCTGTCGCCGCCAAATACCCCTACGCCCCCGCCTACCTGCCGGTCGCCCGGCTGGAGGACGGCGGCATGACCAGCTGGTAACCGAAATGAAGATTACTGCAATCAAGCCCTATCCGGCCTGGGTCGGCCATCGCAACCAGCTCATCGTCAAGGTCGAGACCGACGAGGGCGTCTATGGCTGGGGCGAGAGCGGCCTTTCCGGCCGCGAGAAGGCCGTTGTGGGCGCCATCGAGCACTACCGCGAATTCCTCATCGGCAAGGATGCCTTCAACATCGGCGCCATCTGGCAGGAGATGTACCGCAGCCAGTACTTCGAGGGTGGCCGGGTGCTGCAGGCGGCGATCTCGGCGATCGACATCGCGCTCCACGACATCAAGGGCAAGGCGCTTGGCGTTCCGGTCTATGAACTCTTGGGTGGCAAGCAGCGCGACCGCATACCGACCTTCGCCTCGACTTCGGCGCCGCCCGGCGAGCAGATGCTCGAACAGGCCAAGGACCTGATGGCCCGGGGCTGGAATGCCATTCGGTTCTTTCCGGCCGGCGACACCGACGGCATCTTCGATCCGCGCCAGTCGATAGCCGACACCGCCAAATGGATGGTCAGGGCCCGCGAGACGCTGGGCGATGCTGCCATCCTCGGTATCGACTATCATCACCGGCTGTCGATCGCCGAAGCCGCGAGCTTCTGCCAGAAGATGCCTTCGGGCACCCTCGACTTCCTCGAGGAGCCGATCCGCGACGAGACGCCCGAGGCCTACGAGTCCCTCCGCACGCTGACGGACGTGCCCTTCGCCATCGGGGAGGAATTCGCCAGCAAGTGGCAGTTCCTTCCGTATATCGAGCGCGGCATCCACCAGTTCAACCGTATCGACGTCTGCAACGTCGGTGGCCTCACCGAGTCGATGAAGGTCGCCGGCTGGAGCGAGGCGCACTACGTCGACATGATGCCGCACAACCCGCTCGGGCCGATCTGCACCGCGGCGACCCTGCACTTTTCCGCTGCCGTGGCCAATTTCGCCTGGCTCGAAACCCGTGCCTCACCGGCCGAAAACTACATGGGAGCGTTCGACTCCGAGCTGTTCCCGGTACAACCCAGGCTCGACGGCGCCACCTATCCGGTGCCGACCGGGATCGGCCTCGGCATTGAGGTCGACGAAGCTGCCGTGCAGCGCCAGAGCTTCAAGTTCTGGGAAGCTCCGCACTGGAAGCGCCCCGACGGCTCGGTCACCAATTGGTGACCGATGAACGATCTCCGGAGAGAACCGAAATGACGAGTATTCCGCCCATTGCCAAGATCCAGCGCCCGTCCAAGGAGGTCATCAACGCCCTCAAGGATATCGGCACGGCAACCGCCGCCGGATCGCTGAGCCATATGGGCTTTCGCAACCCGCATATGCTGGGCCCGGTGCCTCAGACCAAGGGCAAATCGATCGTTGGTCCGGCCCTGACCCTGCAGTTCATGCCGCAGCGGCCGGACCTGTTTTCTGAAGGCGAGTATGCCAATCCGGAAACCCAGCTACACCGGCACGTTCTCTACCAGGTCGAAGAGGGCGATGTGGTGGTGGTCGATGCCCGGGGCGACATGAGCTCCGGCGTGTTTGGCGATATGATGTCGACCTACTTCCGCGGTCGAGGCGGCGCCGGCATTGTCATCGATGGCGTGATGCGAGACCGCCCCAATGTCGAAAAGCTCGACCTGGCGCTCTGGTTGCGCGGGTGGACGCCGAACTACCACGTACAGGTCTCCATCTACCCATCGGCCGTCAACGTACCGATCGCCTGCGGCGGCGTCACGGTGATCCCCGGCGACATCATCATGGCCGACGACGATGGCGTCATCGTCGTGCCGCAGTCCATGGCGGCAAAGGTCATCGCAGACAGCCAGGAGCATGCCGAGTGGGAAGTGTTCTCGCGCGAGAAGCTGATGGCAGGAGAGTCGCTGCAGCGCTACTACCCGCTGCACGAGGACGCGCGCGGCGAATATGACGAGTGGCGCAAGAGCCATCCGCTCAAGAAGTGATGCGTACCTCACCCTCTCCCGCTGGACTGATGATACCCGCGATCCTTCGCGGCGTACCGTCATGCCATGCAGGCGAGGGTGACCTCCCATCGGCGGACTTCGCCCGGGACCAGCGGCACGCAGCCGGCGGCAATCGCCTGGCCCAGATCGTCGGCCGGCGAACTCGTGGGCTCAAGCGCCACCTCGTAGTGCCCACCTGGCTCGGGCCAGCCCCCATAAGTTATCCAGATCCCGAGATCGCGGATGCCCTGATCCCAGGCGATCTCCAGCCATTCACCAGGACGGCCGATACGGACCCTGGCGGCGGGCAAGCCGCTCGTCTGCATTTTGCCGGCGAACGCCGAAGCCGCCGGCTGCGTCCGGTCCAGCCGGAACGGCAGCGCCACATTTTCCCCCGCCCATGCCAGGCGACCCGTGGGCAGCGCGATGCCGCCAAGCGAAAGATAGCTGGCATCGACGGTCGCGACGCCGGGAAGAACGATGCTGTCGCCTTCACGCACTGCCAGCAGCGCGTGCAGCGCCCACAGATAGGGCAGAGGCCGGTCACTGACGTTGCTTACCTCATAAGCCGCAGTCAGCCCCCCTCGCTCAAGCGCAAGCGTCCGGCTGAAGCGGAACTCTTGCGTTTCGTAGCTCAACCCCAAACCGTCGACCGAGCTGGCATCGACACGCCACCGGCGACCCCACAGGTCACCATGATCGCGCAGGCTCCGCTGCCAGCCAGTAGCGCTTGCATCCCACGCTCCGACCGTCGGGAAACATTCGTCCCAGCCGACGGCTTCCGGTCCCCGGTAGACTGCGGCCTCTCCAATGTTGGTGCTTTCCGCTCCCTGTGTCATCCACTCGCGGCCGCTGCCCTTGTCGCGGAGACTGACGATGCGTGCACCGTACTCGGGTGTCACGCCGACGCGAAGGTGCTGATTTTCGAGGATGGTGATGCTCATAGGGCAGCATTCTATACTAACCGCACCGCAGCGCCACTACATCCGTCGGTTGGTCGCGCCGTCAGGCGCGGTCCCCGCTGCATTTGCGCGTTGACACTTTCGGACCGGCCATGTCACGGTCCGCGACAGACAACAAGACTGGCCTACTTTCTAACGGGCAGGACCAGCGAGGAACGCCAAGCCGGAACCGGCAGGCAACATCGGATCGTCAGCTCAGCTCGAGCCAGACCGCAATCGGGATCACCACGACGGCATCGTCCGGCTGGCTGCTCGGCTTGGCTCTGGCACGGGGACCACTCAGCACCGCTGATGGCCATCGCGAGCAGCGATACGCCGCAATCGGACCGCAAGTCCGGTGTGGCGCTAACGGAGGCAGGACAGCGCCGCTGTTCTGGGCGATTGAGGAGCGGCCGCAGTCGGCAGGGCCCCGTAGAACGCCACATCAGATATTCAGAGTTCCGTCGACAGTAAGGGAGAATCTGTCAAATGGTCGAAACTAAGCTTTTCACGAAACTAGCAGCGGGGGCCATGCTTGCCATGGCCGCGATGCTGGTACCTTCGGCGGTATTCGCCGAAGACGCGCCCGCAGCGGCGACGGAAATCGTTCCGAAGACGCCGCTTCCCGAAATCCCGCGCAACCAGACCGTTCAGCTCGGCTGGGGCGTGGCGGGCGGCTCGTCGGTCGGCACCACCAACCCGTGGGCCCTACCGGGCTACACGCATCAGGAAGGCAACAACCTGATGTGGGAGCCGCTGATGTACTTCGGCATCTACAAGAACGAGTTCATTCCGTGGCTGGCCGACAGCATGGAATACACCAGTCCCGACTTCACAGCGCTTGAGATCAAGCTCAACAAGGACGCCAAGTGGAGCGACGGCACGCCTGTCACCTCCAAGGACGTGGTTTACACGTTCGAAGGGCAGATGAAGAACGAGAAACTACCCTACCACACGCAGTTCGCAGAAGGCGTCAAGAGCGTCACGGCCAAGGACGATCTCACCGTCGAAGTGACGTTCAACGCCCCGTCGCCGCGCTTCAAGTTCGAAGTGCTGACGGAGAAGTTCGACACCGGCATTCCGATCGTCCCCGCAGCTTGGGAATCGGCCCAGAAGGATCCCAATGCGGCCCCCGGCCGTGACGAGATCCCGCATTCTGGCCCGTACAATATCGTCGCCTGGAATGCTAATCAGAAGATCTTTGATCTTCGCCCCGATTGGTGGGCAGTCAAGGCCGGCCGCATCGCTCTGCCGGCCGCCAAGCGCGTCATCATCGTCAACATTCTCAACCAGCCGGTCGATACCGTCGCCCAGCGCGTTGTGAACAACGAGTTCGACTCTTCGGTCGACATGCGCGCCCAGATCATCGGTAACATCCTGCAGCAGAATCCGGAAGTTCAGTCATGGACCGGCACGGAATCCCCGTACGGCTATCTCGACTGGTGGCCGAACTCGCTGTGGATGAACGACAAGCTGCCGCCGTATGACGACGCCCGCGTCCGCAAGGCCGTGAGCCTCGCCATCAACCGCGACCAGATCGACGAAGTCCTCTACGAGGGCGCCAAGGTCTCGACCATCTATCCGTTCCCGCTCTACCCGAACCTGCAGGCATTCGTGGACTCCCCGGAAGTCAAAGCCGAGGAAGCCAAGTACAACCCGCGTGAATTCAACCTCGACAAGAGCGCTCAGCTCATGACCGAGGCAGGCTTCACCAAGAACGGCGACGGTCTGTGGGCCAAGGACGGCAAGACCGTCGATGCGACAATCCAGGCTTTCGAAAGCATCCATGGCGACATCGCCCCGGTGCTGGCCGAAATGCTCCGCACCGCCGGCTTTGACTCGAACGTCAATTTCGGCACCGACGCCTACCAGAACATGGTCGACGGCAAGGCCGGCTTCTATATGTTCGGTCATGGCGCCAGCCTGTTCGACCCCTACGAAGCCCTGAACCTGTTCGATGGCAAGTTCTCGAACGCCATCGGCTCTTCTGCAGGCAACAACCGGTTCTCGCGTTACAGCAACCCGGAATACGACGCGCTGCTCGACAGCATCGCACCGCTCGACTCGAAGGATCCGAAGTTTATCGCCGGCGCCGCCAAGGCCCTGGGGATCTACTGGCGCGATACCATCGACGTGCCGGTCATCCAGTGGCTGCATCGCATCCCGTACAACAACCACTTCTGGAAGAACTGGCCGTCCTCGACCAATCCGGGAATGGGTGAGAACGGTGCGTTCTGGGCTCACACCGGCATGCTCGTGATCGCAGGCCTCCAGCCCTCGGGCGCCAACTAAGTCCACCAATAGGATGCGCGCCCCACGGGGCGCGCATCCGTCGGCACAGCATACGACCAGGGACCGGACCAGTGACCTTCAAGCTTGTACTCAGACGCCTCGTCTTTCTGGTGTTGGTCATCTGGGCGGCCTCGACCATTGTCTTCTTCGTCCCGCGCCTTTCGTCGCGGAACGCCATCCGCGAGCGCTTCGGCGAACTGGCCCGCACGGGCGGCTTCTCGCCCGGCGATCTCGAAAAACTCATTGCCAACATGCAGCAGCAGTTCGGCCTCGATAAGCCGCTGCTGGAGCAGTACGGGCACTACCTCAACAACATCATCCACCTCGATTTCGGCTACTCGCTCTACAAATATCCCTCGACCGTCACCGAGCTGATTGCCCAGGCCCTGCCATGGACCATCGGGCTGCTGTTGGTCACCACCGTCCTCAGTTTCATCATCGGCACCTTGCTCGGTGCCGTGTCCGGCTGGCCCAGGGCCCCGGGCTGGCTGCGCGGCATCGCGACGCCCTTTATCCTGCTGACCGGCGTGCCCCCCGTCATCATGGGCATCCTGCTGCTCTTCTTCATCGGCTTCCGCCTGAAGTGGTTGCCGCTCGGAAGCGCCTATTCTGTGGGGCTCGTGCCCAACTGGTCCTGGTCGTTCTTCTTCGACCTGATGCTGCACCAGATCCTGCCGGCCCTCGCGCTGATCCTCGGCTCCGTTGGCGGCTGGGTGCTCACCATGCGCGGCATGGGCATCACCATCCAGGGCGAGGACTACGTCAACTTCGCCGAGCACAAGGGCTTGACCGGCGGACGCATCTTCCGCGACTATTACTTGCGCAATGCCATGCTGCCCCAGGTCACCGGCCTGGCGCTAGCGCTAGGCACCGTTGTGACCTCGGCGATCATCGTCGAAGGGCTGTTCGGCCTGCCGGGCATCGGCTCGCTACTGAACCTCGCCATCCGCTCCAACGACTTCCCGACGATCTACGGCGTCGTGCTGTTCATCACCATCGCCGTGGCAGTGCTGATGACGGTGCTCGAGTTCGTCTATCCGCTGCTCGATCCTCGGATCCGGAAAAACTAGGAGCACATGGTGGCCAATATTGCTTTGTCTTCGGATCAGACCCCCACGCTGCAACCCGGCAGGCTCGAACTGCTGCTGCGCTATCTGCGCCGCAACAAGGGCCTCGCAGTCGGACTGGTCATCCTGCTGGCTCTGACCCTGTTCACGGTGATCGGCCTGCTGGTCGTCAACCCGAAGTCGGCCTACCCGCTGTCGGCGGCGCTGAAGCAGCCGCCCAGCCTGAAGTTTCCGTTCGGTACGGATTTCTTTGGCCGCAACCTGCTCGCTGCCATGGTGCTGGGCATGTGGCAGACCGCGGCGATTGGCCTGTTGGCCGGCGGCATCGGCACGCTGATCGGCGTCATTCTAGGCTTCACTTCGGCCTATTTCGGTGGCTGGGTCGACAACATCGTTCGTGTGGTCTGCCAGGTATTGACTCCCATTCCGGTGCTGCTGATCCAGGTCGTCGTCGCCGGATCGCTCGACAAGCGCGACGTCACCATCCTCACCATGGCGCTGATCGTCGTGATGCTCGCCTGGATGGGCCCGACACTGGTGATCCGCGCGCAAGTGCTCACCATGAAGGAGCGCCAGTTCGTCTCGGTGGCCAAGCTTTCAGGGGTCAGCGATTTCGGCATCATCTTCAAGGAGATCCTGCCCAACCTGCTGCCCTTTATCGCCGCCGCTTTCGTCGGCCAGGTGTTCGCTGCCGTGTTCGCGTCGTTCTACCTCGCGGTGCTCGGTCTTGGCCCGCTCCGCGAGCCGCTCCTGGGCAACATTATCTGGGCGGCGCAGTCGCAGGGCGCCTTCTTCAACGGCTGGTGGTGGTGGCCGATCGAGCCGTCTGTGGCGATGATCCTGATCCTCGGCTCACTTGCCCTGATCAACATGGGCCTCGACGAACTTGCCAACCCCCGCGTGCGTAGAACGGAATGACGATGCCGACCACAACCTCCTCCGACGCGCAGAGCGGATCGCGCAATGCCAGTCTCCCGTTCACGGCGACAGGCGGCCGGCCGGTCCTCAGCGTCGAGCACCTCGAGGCCACCTACTACACCGATCTCGGCCGTGCCAAGGCGCTCGATGATGTAAGCTTCACGCTGAGCGCCGGCGAAAAGCTCGGCATGGTCGGCGAGTCCGGTTCGGGTAAGAGCACGCTCGCACTCGCCATGATGCGCATGATCAAGGCGCCGGGCCGCATCGAGGGCGGGCGAGTCGTCGTCGGCGACACCGACCTGATGTCGCTCAGCGAAGAGGAGATGCGCAAAGCGCGCCTCAGCAAGATCGCCTACATCCCGCAGGGCGCCATGAACTCGCTCAATCCGGTAACCCGGATCGGCGCGCAGATGGTCGATGCGGTCAAGTCGCATATCCCCGGCGAGCCCCGCTCCAGCATCATCGAGCGCTGTATGCATGCGCTCCGCTCGGTCGATCTCGACGAAGGCGTCTTCCGCATGTACGCCCATGAGCTGAGCGGCGGCATGAAGCAGCGCGTCTGCATCGCTATCGGCATTCTGCTCAGGCCCGAAGTGATCATCGCCGACGAGCCGACCAGCGCGCTCGACGTGGTCACCCAGCGCCAGGTGATGGAGACTATCGACCGCGTGCAGGACGAGATCAACGCTGCCGTGATCCTGATCGGCCACGACATGGGTCTGATGGCGCAGTTCGTCGACAAGGTCGCTGTCATGTACGCCGGACGCTTGGTCGAGGTCAGTACCGTCCGCGAGATGTTCACCGAGCCCAAGCACCCCTACGCCAAGGCCCTGATCGGTAGCCTCCCCAACCTCGACAACAAGGGCGTGTTCCAGGGCATTCCGGGTCTCGCGCCGTCGCTGCTGCGCTTGCCGAACGGTTGCGCGTTCCACCCTCGCTGCCCCGCCGCCATGGAGATCTGCAGCACCACGCGCCCCGAGGTCCGCAAGCTCGCAAGCGGCCGTATCGTCACCTGCCACCTGTACAACGAGGAGGCGTGAGCATGGCCAATTTGCTTGAGCTGCAGAATATCTCGAAGGTCTATACGCGCGGCCTGATCAGCGCCAAGGCGACTGTCGCCCTGCAGGATTTCTCGCTTACCCTGCGCGAAGAAGAGCCGACCATCATGACCGTCGCCGGCGAGAGCGGCAGTGGTAAGACAACGCTCGCCATGCTGCTCCTTGGCTTCATCACTCCGACCACCGGCCAGATCATCTACCGCGGCCAGAACATTGTCGGGCTCGAGGGCAAGGATCGCATGGCTTACCGTCGCGAGGTCCAGGCCGTGTTCCAGGACCCGTTCGCGGTGTTCAACCCGTTCTATACCGTCGATCATCTGCTGAGCGTGCCGATCAAGCGCTTCAAGCTGGCAAAGTCCCGTGCCGACGCGCGCAACCGCATGGAAGAGGCGCTGACGGCCGTCGGCCTCCGGCCCGAGGACGTGCTCGGCCGCTTCCCTCACCAGCTCTCGGGCGGCCAGCGACAGCGCATCAACGTTGCGCGGGCACTGCTGCTGAAGCCTCGCCTGCTGATCGCCGACGAGCCGGTGTCGATGGTCGACGCTTCGCTTCGCGCCAGCATCCTCGAGACCCTGCGCAATCTGCAGCGCGACCACGGCGTGTCCATCATCTACATCACCCACGACCTGACGACGGCCTATCACATCGCCAAGTCGATCATCGTTCTCTACCGCGGCTCCGTGATGGAAGCCGGTGACGTCGACAAGGTGATCAAGAGCCCGCAGCACCCCTATACCAAGCTCCTGGTCGACTCGATCCCTTGGCCCAATCTCGACCAGCGTTGGGGCGAGCAGCCCATCAAGGTGCGCGAGTCTGGCGGCGACGAGGGCGGCTGCCCGTTCCGCTCGCGCTGCCCGGTGGCAATGGACATCTGTTCGACCCGTCCGCCGCTGTTCCAGACCAGCCCGAGCCAGGCCGCGTCCTGCTACCTCTACGCCGAAAAGCCGCAGATCGTCGCCGAGCGACTGTCCGAGCTGCTGCCGGTCTAGACCCGTTTCCGTCCGGCACGCCGGATCCTTTTTGACCCGACGCGCGTGGGTGCGTCCATAATTTGAATAGCCGAGGCACCATGCTCGAGATTGCCGAGTTCATCGATCCCAAACCGTCAACGTTGTGGAAGCTGGCAAAGCAGGCCGGCGTCGACCTCGCCGTCGGCGGTCTGCCCTTCGCGACGCTCGAAGCGGGGGAGGGGCTGTGCGACTACGCGCCGCTCAGGCGCATGCAGCAGCGTTACGAGGAAGGCGGCTTCAAGCTCGCCGTGATCGAGGCGCGCCCGCCGCTCAACAAGACCAAGCGCGGCCTGCCCGGGCGCGACGAGGAAATCGCGACAGTCTGCAAATTGCTCGAGAACATGGGCAAGCTCGGCATTCCGGTCTGGTGCTATGAGTGGATGACCGACTTCAACTGGGTGCGCACCAACATGGCGACGCCCTCACGCGGCGGCTCGGTGGTGACGAGCTTCGACATCAACGACGTCCCCGCCGATCTCACCAAGGAGCCGCCGATCGACGAGGAGGCGCTCTGGGTCAACCTCGAGTATTTTCTGAAGCGCGTCCTGCCCGTGGCCGAAAAGGCGGGTGTGAAGCTCTCGATGCACCCCGACGATCCGCCGCTCTCGCCCATTCGCGGCGTCGGCCGCATCATGCGCAGTATCGACAATTTCCAGCGCTTGCTCGACCTCGTGCCGAGCCCCAGTAACACCATCACGCTCTGCCAGGGCAATTTCACGCTGATGACCGACGACCTTCCGGCCGCCATCCGGAAGTTTGGCAAGAAGATCACCTTCGTCCACTTCCGCGACGTCAAGGGCACGCCGACCCATTTCGAGGAAACCTGGCACGATGCCGGTAAGACCGACATGCTGGCCTGCATGAAGGCCTATCGCGACATTGGCTTTGAGGGCGTGTTGCGCCCTGATCATGTGCCCACTGTTGAAGGCGACAGCAACGCCAATGCCGGCTACTCGTCCTTTGGTCGGCTCTATGCCATCGGCTACATCCGCGGCTTGCGGCAAGCCGTCTATGCCGAGTAGTCCATCATGAAGATCGCCATCACCGGGACCTCCGGCCGCATCGGTAGCGCCATCTCAGCCGCGGCCCAGGCCGAGGGGCACAGCGTCGTCGGCATCGACCGCATCCTCCCGACCGAACGTACGGAGAGCGATCGCGAGCGCTTCGTTGTCGCCGAGATCACCGACTACGACGCCGTTCTGGCCGCGCTCGCCGGTTGCGATTCGCTGATCCACATGGCGGCCATTCCGTCGCCCTTCAATCATCCCGATCATGTCGTTCACAACAACAACGTGGTGGGCAGCTACAACGTCCTCCGGGCCGCGGCAGAGCACGGAATCTTGCGGGTCTGTCAGGCCTCGAGCGTCAACGCGATTGGTCTGTCCTTCAGCCGCGCCGCCCATTTCGACTATCTGCCGCTCGACGAAAGGCACCCGCCCTACAACGAGGAGCCCTATGGGCTCTCGAAATGGATCTGTGAGCAGCAGGCCGACAGCTTCGCTCGCCGGTACGAGGACATGAGCATCGCGAGCATGCGCTTCCACTTCGTCTGTCCCGATCGCGAGACGGCCGCGAAATTCTTCAACTTCGAGACTCCCGAGGCAGCCAAGCACCTATGGGCCTACACCACCTACGACGCGGCGTCGCGGGCCTGCCTCCTGAGTCTCGAGGCGCCCTTCAAGGGCCACGAGGTATTCTATATCATCGCCCCCGAGAGCACGATGGACAAGCCGAGCCGCGAACTGGCGGAGCGCTTCTTCCCCAACACCCCGATCCGAGGCGATCTCGGCGGCAACGCCAGCTTCTTCTCGTCCGCCAAGGCCGAGCGAATGCTGGGGTGGAAGCACACACTCGAGTGAGCATCGGTTGCTTGGAACGTGAGTGAAGGGAACCGTCTGCGCCCTTCAGGGCTTCAGCATCGACCAGACTGGGAGGTTCGCATGCCCCGCTTCATCGCCGCTGTCCTCGCACTGCTCTGTCTATCCAGCGCCGGGCTCGCGCAGGATACTCCCGCCTCGGTCGTTCCCGGCAAACAAGCCTTTGACGAAAAGGTCCTCGTTACCGGCCTCGAAGGGCCGTGGGAAATCACCTGGGGACCGGACAGTTACCTCTGGGTCACCGAGCGCACCGCAGGGCGCATCATTCGCGTCGATCCCGCCGATGGCACGCGCACCGCGGCAATCCAGTTGCCCGAAGTCTCGGCGCCCGGCGGGCAGGATGGCCTGCTGGGCCTCGCGCTCGATCCCGGGCTGCTCAAGGGCGAGGGCCGGGATTATATCTACACCGCCTACACCTACGTCGACAAAGCCCGTGGGCCTGACCTCACCGTCAAGGATCCCTACAGCCCGTATCGCTTCCTCTACACCAAGCTCATCCGCCTGACCTGGGACCAGGCGACGAAGACGCTGGGCCAGCCGCTCGAGCTCATTTCCGGACTTCCCGCCAGCAGCGATCACAATTCGGGTCGTATGAAGATCGGCCCCGACGGCAAACTCTACTACACCATCGGTGACGGCGGGAACGACCAGCTCGGCAACTGGTGCATCCCCATCGAAGCGCAGCGCCTCCCCACCGCCGATGAGATCGCGACCAAGAACTACTTCGCCTACCAGGGCAAGTCGCTGCGGCTCAATCTCGACGGCACCATCCCATCCGACAACCCGGTAATCGACGGGGTACAGAGCCACATCTTCACCTACGGCCACCGCAACATGCAGGGCATCGACTTCGCGCCCGACGGCACGCTCTATGCGTCCGAGCAGGGACCCAAGACCGACGACGAGGTCAACATCCTCAAGTCCGGCAAGAACTATGGCTGGCCGCACGTCGCCGGGTTCCGCGACGACAAGGCC
>JANXSI010000602.1 GCA_025352765.1 Devosia sp.
CGAAGTCTTGAAATTGCGCGAGGATCCACAGATCGCCGCCGACATGGCCGCGGCCTTCACCCAATCCAACGGCGACTACCTCAAGGCAAGGTTCGGTCGCATGCCGAGCCCGGGCGAGCTCTACATCGCGCATTTTCTCGGACCGCAGGGGGCCGCCAAGCTGTTTGCCGCCGGTCTCCAGGATCCCGACCAGGTGGCGGCAAAACTGTTTCCCAAGCAGGCCAAGGCGAACCCGCAGATCTTTTACGCGGAGGGCCACCCACGCACCATTCGCGAGGTCTATAAGGCGCTGGTTTCCAAGCACGACGGCATCGTTGCGACGCCCGTGCCGGAGGTCGACCCGAAGTTCGCCGCCCAGCAGCTCGCCGGAACGGCCCCGAGCAAATGGTCGACCGACCAGGTGCCATCGCGCTTCAGCCAGGCCGACATGTCGTTCAACTCGATGTTCCGCACCGAGGCGCCGCCCGCGTCGCCCGTTCCGCTCCTCGACGCCCCAGCGGCTCCGCTGGCCGCTGCCTATGCCGCGCCGACGGACCTTCTGGCCGGCGAGACGCCACAGTCCCTTCGGGCGATCGATGCCGCAATGTCGGGCCCTCAGGCAACGGAGACCGCCGACGACTCTTCGGAACTCGGCTTCGCGCCGTTGCCCGCGCCGGCGCCGCTGCTCCCGCCCGATGCAACATCCTTGCCGGCGGCTCCGCTCGACCTCGGCGCGCCGGCCGCCGATACGGGCGTCCCGCAACCGCGCGTACTGATGTCGCCGGGCACGCACCGGCCCAACAGTGCCTTCTTCGTCCAGCTCCTCGGCCAGCAATAGGGCCTTACCGGGGTCTGAAGATTTAGGGTGAACCGTTCCTTAAGCCTTGCCGGGCTAGGCTTCTTCCACTGCGGGAGAATGGGATGGTTGCGTATCAAGACTTCGTTGCCCAGAGCCAGTCGGGCGACAGCGAGGTCCGTGGACAGGCTGCCCATCTTGCCGCACAAGCCTATCTCCGCCACACCGGACCTGCCGACGAACACGCGGCGCTCTACGCGGCGCTCATCGGCTTTCTGGACGATCCTTCCGTGCGTGTCCGCGGTGCACTCGCCTATGGCCTCCTACACGCGTTCGAGGCGCCGCGCCCGATCCTCCTCGCCCTGCTGCAGGACAGTGAAGTCATCGCCCGGGCCGTGGTGCAATACTCGCCCGCGCTGATCGACGCCGATCTGATCGGTCTGGTGCGGAAGGCCAATCTGGTCATGCTCAACGCTGTGGCCCTGCGGGGTCGGATCAGTGCTCGGGTGGCGGCCGCGTTGATCGCCCGAGGCGAGCCTCCGGTCACGCTGCGGATCGTGTCGCGTCTGGACGTTCCGGTTCCGACGACGCTCCTGAGCGATCTTGCGACGGGGCAGGGGATCACCGATGCACCGTTGCGGGGCGCCCTGCTGGGCCGCAGCGACCTGCCCGCGGCAGCCCGCCTTGTGCTCGTTGAGGCCGCTGTGGCGGCGCTCCGGGCGACGCGCATAGTCAAGGGCGCGATTGCCGCCCCGCGCCTCGACCGCATGCTGCGTGACGCCATGGACAGCGCACTCACCGCGATTGGGGAAACCGAGGCGCAGATCGACGCCAAGCCGTTTGCCGCCGAACTGGTGGCCACCGAAAAGCTCTCGGCCCGGGTGATGCTGCACGCCGTGGTCAACGGCCACGTGCTGTTCTTCGCCGATTGCCTTGCAACACTCGCCGAAACGCCGCGCGAAAAAGTCTTCACGCTGCTCGAGACGGGTAGCCGCTCGTCGCTCAACGCCCTGCTTTCCCGCTGCGGCCTCGGAGAGGGGGTGCGAAACCTCATCGCCCGGTTGGTATTTTTGGCCCGCGCCGCAGACCTCGCCGATGACGTGATTGCCCGCCATTTCGTGGTCACGGCCCTGACCGAAGAACTCATCGTCGAACATGAGGGCGTCATTCCACCCGACCTCGAGGACGCCTTCGCTTATCTCAGCGAACAGAACGTCATTTTGGCGCGGCGTGCGGCGCGCGGCGTCATGTCGTCTTTTGCCGAAGATTACGCAGGCGATCGCGTCATGCCGGTCCTGGCGGCCGATCAGCGTCTCGCGCTGCCCGCTGCCTAATAGCGGAACTGTTCGGAGAGGACCCGCTCGTCGAGCCCGGTGCCCGGATCGAACAGCAGGGTCACCTGGTGCTCGCGGTTTTCCCGCACCACCACTTCGACGACATTTTTGATCTCGGTGTTGTCGGCGACCGCACTCACAGGCCGCTTTTCGGTCTCCCGCGCCCTGAAGGTCACGACCGCGTGGTTGCTTAGGATTGCGCCGCGCCAGCGCCGGGGCCGGAACGGCGAAATCGGTGTCAGCGCGAGGAGCGGGGAGTCGATCGGCAGGATCGGGCCGTGCGCCGACAGGTTGTAGGCGGTCGAGCCAGCGGGTGTCGCCAGCAGCACCCCGTCGCAGATCAGTTCGGGCATCTGCGTGCGCCCATCGACGATGATCTCGACCTTCACCGCCTGGTAGGTGGTACGGAACAGCGATACCTCGTTGAGCGCCAGCGCGTCGTAATGCTGTCCGTTGACGTCAATGACATGCATCTGCAGCGGCGTGATCCGGGTCGGCTTGGCCGCCGTCAGCCGCGCGATCAGATTGGCCTCGGAAAAGTCGTTCATCAGGAAGCCGACCGAGCCACAATTCATCCCAAACACCGGAATGCGGCGCGGCATGACCTTGTGCAACGTCTGCAGCATCAGCCCGTCGCCGCCGAGCGCCACGACGACTTCGGCATTCTCCATGCCCACGTCGCCGTAGACAGCCGTGAGACGCGCCATGGCTGCGTCTGCCTCGGCCGTGCCGCTCGACACGAAACTCAGATGTTCGGCTTTGAATTCCGGCACTTATCCACCCACTCGCGTCGTGCCTGACTAGCATGGCCTCGGGCGAGGAGCCAGCCGGGGTGGTTAGCGCGAGGTTGTCGGGATGCCTCGAAAACGCAGCAAGGTGCTCGGCTTCTTCTAACGGGTCATCCGGTAGGCTGGGGAACAGCGCGAAAAGCGAGGGCGGAGAGATGACCGACGGGACCAAGCTTGACGACGAGGAAGGTCGCCTGGCCGCGCTGCGCCGCTACGACATCCTGTGCGCTGGCGAAGAAGAACAGCTCGGACGCATCGCCGATCTGGTGCGTGCGGTGATGGACGCGCCGGTTGCCGCCATCAGCCTGATCGACGCCGATACCCAGTGGTTCATGGCGGCGCGCGGCATCGACGTGCGCAATGTCCCGCGTGACACCGCCTTCTGCAATGAAACCATCAAGCGCAGCGAGCCGCTCGCGATTTCCGATCTTGCGGCCGACCCGCGCTTCGCCTTGAGTGCTTGGGTCACCGGCGCCGAGCACGCCCGGTCCTACCTCGGTGTCCCGCTCAAAACCCCGGACGGCTACAATGTCGGGGCGCTCTGCGCCATCGACCGCGAGCCGCGCCAGTTCGATCAGCGGCAGGCCGGCATCCTCGAGAAGCTTGCCGAAATCGTTGTCGAGCAGTTCGAACTGCGCCAGATCGCCAAGCAGGACCCCATGACCGGCGCACTGACCCGCCGCGGTTTCTTCGGCGAGGTCGAGCGCGAATTCCTGCGGGCCGGCCGCTATGGCCGGCCATCGACGCTGGCGGTCATCGACATCGATCACTTCAAGTCGATCAACGACCGCCACGGCCATCCGGCGGGCGACGCCGTGCTGACCTCGATTGCCAACACCTGCAGCGCCCAGATGCGCAAAACGGACATATTCGGCCGCATCGGCGGCGAGGAGTTCGGCCTGTTGTTGCCCGAGACCGACGCCGAGGAGGCGCGCGAGGCCGGCGAGCGGATCCGGCGCGCCGTCGAGGCCACTATCGTCGAGTTCGCCGGCGCCTCGATCCGCGCCACCGTCAGCGTGGGAATTGCCCCTATGCCGGCCATCGCCGAGGGCTCGGCGACATGGTTCTCGGAAGCCGACATCGCACTCTACGAGGCCAAGCGCTTCGGTCGCAACCGGGTCGTCGTCGGCAAACCGCGCCGTCCGGCCGCCCTGACCACCGACCCCGCCCACCAGATCGCCCGCCCGCACTGACTTGCGGGACAGCCAAATCGAATGCTAGCAAGCACCCGTCGCCGGCATAGCTCAGTTGGTAGAGCACCTGATTTGTAATCAGGGGGTCACGGGTTCAAATCCTGTTGCCGGCACCAA
>JANXSI010000192.1 GCA_025352765.1 Devosia sp.
CGAGGAAGGCGCCGACCGTGTCGAGCGACTGTCGCAGTCCGAAGGCGGCACCGCGCAGCTCGGGCGGCGCGATGTCGGCGACGAGCGCGTCCCGCGGCGCGCCGCGAATGCCTTTGCCGATGCGGTCGACGAAACGCGCCGTCACCAGCCAGCCGATCGAGGTGGCGAGCGGGAAGATCGGCTTGGTGAACGCCGCGAGCCCGTAGCCGATCACCGCCAGCAGCTTGCGCTTGCCCACCCAGTCCGAGATCGCGCCCGAGAACACCTTGGTGATCGAGGCCGTCGCCTCCGCCACCCCTTCGATGATCCCGACCGTCAGCGCCGAGGCGCCCAGCACGCTCATCAAATAGACCGGCAGCAGCGAGTGGATCATTTCGGACGAGACGTCCATGAACAGCGAGACAAAGCCCAGCGCCCAGATCGCCCGCGGCATGCCGGTCGCGGGCCGAGCCATGTCAGGTTGCCTCGAAACGGATGGGCTGCACGCCGAGCCACAGCGTCAAGCGGCCGAGTTCGGCCAGTTGCGCGAGGTCGCCTTCGATGGTGAGAAAGTGGTTGCCGGCGAGTTGGCCGGCCTTGCTGGCGAACCGGCACGGCCCATACGCGATCAGGATCTCGGTCTCGCTGATCCCGCCGGGATAGAGCAGGATTTGTCCCGGCGCCGGATAGCTCGTGGCGTTCTCGGCGCCGACGCCGAATTCGAGATCGGCCAGCGGCATCCACACCGCCTCGCCGCTCCAGCGCACATGCAGAAGCTGACTGACGAACGGCAGCTTGCCGCGGAAGGCCGCGACGGTCTTGGGTGCCGCAGCCACGAAGTTCGCCCCGAACTGGAACGGACCTGCGGTGATCTTCAGGTCCGCCACGCTCAGAGCCCGAGCTTGCGCTTGAGGATGTCGTTGAGCGCCTGCGGGTTGGCCTTGCCGCCCGAGGCCTTCATCGCCTGTCCGACGAACCAGCCGATCAGCGTCGGCTTGGCCAGCACTTTGGCCACCTGGTCCGGATTGGCGGCGATGATCTCGTCGACGACCTTTTCGATCGCCCCGAGGTCGGTCACCTGCTTCATGCCGCGGCTCTCGACGATCGTCGCCGGATCGCCGGTCTTGTCGTCGGTGATGATGATCTGCAGCAGATCCTTGGCGATCTTGCCCGAAATCGTGCCGTCGGCGACGAGATCGACGATGCCGGCGATCTGCGCCGGCGTAATGTGGGTCTCGTACATCGAGAGGCCGACACTGTTGGCATAGGCCGAAATGTCGCCCATCACGAGGTTCGCCACGGCCTTACCGTCGCGTGCCTTGCCGCCGTAAGCCACTGCCGCCTCATAATAATCGGCGCTCTCGCGCTCGAGCGTCAGCACCATCGCATCATACGGGCTAAGGCCGTATTGGGCGATGAACCGCGCCTTCTTGTCGTCAGGCAGCTCGGCGAGCCCGGCCCGCAATTCCTCGATGAAGGCGTCGTCGAACTCGAGCGGCAACAGGTCCGGGTCGGGGAAATAGCGGTAGTCGTGCGCCTCTTCCTTGGAGCGCATCGAGCGCGTTTCGCCGAGCTTGGGGTCGAACAGCCGGGTCTCCTGGTCGATCGAACCGCCGTCCTCTAGAATGTCGATCTGGCGGCGGGCTTCGTACTCGATCGCCTGCCCGGCGAAGCGGATTGAATTGACGTTCTTGATCTCGCAGCGGGTGCCGAACTCGCCGCCCGGCTTTCTGACCGAAACGTTAACGTCGGCCCGCATGGAACCCTGTTCCATGTTGCCGTCGCAAGTGCCGAGATAGCGCAGGATGGTCCGGAGCTTGCTCAGATACTCTTTGGCCTCTTCCGACGAGCGCAAATCGGGCTTCGAAACGATCTCCATCAGCGCCACGCCGGAGCGGTTCAAATCGACGAAGCTCATGTTGGGGTGCTGGTCGTGGATCGACTTGCCGGCGTCCTGCTCTAGATGCAGCCGCTCGATGCCGATCTCTATCTCGCCGTCGGGCATGTCGAGCAGCACCTTGCCCTCGCCGACGATGGGATCCTTGAACTGGCTGATCTGGTAGCCCTGCGGCAGGTCCGGGTAGAAATAGTTCTTGCGGTCGAACAGCGAGCGCTTGTTGATCTGCGCCTTGAGCCCGAGCCCGGTGCGCACCGCCTGGCGGACGCATTCCTCGTTGATCACCGGCAGCATGCCGGGCATCGCCGCGTCGACGAAGCTCACATTGGAGTTGGGCGGCCGGCCGAACTCGGTAGAGCTGCCCGAAAACAGCTTTGACTGCGACGTCACCTGGGCATGCACTTCCATGCCGATGACGATCTCCCAATCGCCGGTCTGGCCCTTGATGAAGCTCTTGGGGTTGGGGGTACGCGTATC
>JANXSI010000216.1 GCA_025352765.1 Devosia sp.
GCTCTGGCTCTACCACACCCATACCCACGAGACCGCCAAGTTCACGTTCAAGCACAATGGTCAGTTCGACCAGAAGGTGTTGGCGCAGATGAACACCTTCCTCGCCGACTGGCGGACGCATCGCCCGACGCACATGGACCCGCATCTGTTCGACCTCCTGTGGGAAGTCTATCAGGACGTCGGCGGCCAGCAGCCCTACAACATCGTCTCGTCCTATCGCGAGCCCAAGACCAACGCCATGCTGCGAGCCCGCTCCAAGATGGTCGCCGAGAATTCCCAGCACATGCTGGGCAAGGCGATGGACGTGTTCATTCCCGGCGTGCCGCTGCCGGTGCTGCGCGCCGCCGCGATGCGGCACCAGGTTGGCGGCGTCGGCTATTACCCCACCTCGGGCAGCCCGTTCGTTCACATGGACACCGGCAATGTGCGCGCCTGGCCGCGCATGACCCGCGCCCAGCTCAAGACCGTCTTCCCCGACGGCAAGACGCTGCACCTGCCGGTCGACGGCACGCCGCTCTCCAATGAGGGCCGTCAGTACGCCATGGTACAGTGGAACAAGTGCCACATGGTGCCCTGCAACGGCGACGGCAGCGTCCCGGCGGCGGTCGAGACCGACGACGAGATCCGCGTCGCGGCGCTTGATCCGGCGCAGCGCAGCGTCTCGACGATCGATATCGTCGCTCCGACGCCGATGTCCCGGCCGGGCGAGGCCGTCCAGGTCGCGACGGCCGAAGCAGCGACGGCCCCCGCCGGCGTCGCCGGTTCGGGCACCATCGTGCCGTTCAGCAAATCGCCGTCACTGATGGTCGCCACGCGCGGTGCCCTGTCGATCGATGGCCAGAGCGCCCTCACCGCCATCCAGAACAACGTGCAGCCGATGCCGACGCCGCGGGTGCTGATGACGCCGACAGAAAACCAGATGCTGACCGCCTACGCGCCGGAAATGACCCCAGACCCCGGCGCGCAGGAGGCCTTGCGCATCCTGATCGAACGCGAGACCACCGCCACCGCCCTCGACACCAAGAAGCCGGCGCGTATCGACACCAGCGAGATCCGCACCGCCTCGCTGGGCGGCACCAACGGCCTCGACGTGATGAAGAACATCTTCGACATGACCTGGAGCGCCATGGGCGGGAACGGCCGCACGGCTTCGGCGCTGACCGGTCCCAAGCCCGCGCCGACGCCGCTTGCCGGGCTCAAGGCGCGCGCCATTGAGCTGGTCGCCCCCGAAATCGACCACGTCAACGAGACGCTGGCGACGCCGACGCTGATGACCGACATCCACTACGCCGATATGTACGAACCCGAGGGATACCTCGACAACACCGCCGAGCTCGGCCAGTTCGCGACCAGCATGGGCCTCGAGCCCGACACCGAAGCGCCACCACGCTACGACCGGTTCGTGGTCAGCAAGCCGCTCCTCGTCGCCTCGCGCTGACGTGAACGCTCGCGAAACGACGGCCCTGCGGGACAAATGCACCGTTTCTGCACAGCCCTTCAGGTTGCATTGAGACGCCGCCGCCTCTAAACCAGTGCGACGTAACCAGCTTCCGGCGAACGCACTTGCCCGACAGGCCGCTGACTCCTCTGCTCGACACCATCCAATCGCCAGCCGATCTGCGAGCGCTCGATCGCTCGCAATTGCGCCAGGTCGCCGACGAACTGCGCTCGGAGGTCGTCGACGCCGTCTCGGTGACCGGCGGACACCTGGGCGCCGGTCTGGGCGTGGTCGAACTCACGGTGGCGCTTCATGCCGTGTTCAACACCCCCGACGACCGCCTGATCTGGGACGTCGGCCACCAGGCCTACCCGCACAAGGTGCTGACCGGCCGGCGCGACCGCATCCGCACGCTACGCCAGAAGGACGGCCTGTCCGGCTTCACCCGCCGCGCCGAGAGCATTTACGACCCGTTCGGCGCGGGCCATTCCTCGACCTCGATCTCGGCCGGCCTCGGCATGGCCGTGGCCGCGGCCCTCAAGGGCGAAACGCGCAATGTCGTCGCCGTCATCGGCGACGGCGCCATGTCGGCGGGCATGGCCTACGAGGCCATGAACAATGCCGGCGCCGCCGACGCGCGGCTGATCGTCATTCTCAATGACAACGACATGTCGATCGCGCCGCCGACGGGCGCGATGAGCGCCTACCTCGCCCGGCTGGTGTCGGGGCCCGCCTATCGGGGCCTGCGCAATGTCGGCAAGCAGCTCGCCAACCTCTTGCCGCCCTTCCTCAAGGACAAGGCGCGCCGCACCGAGGAATTCGCCCGCGGCTGGTGGACCGGTGGAACGCTGTTCGAGGAGCTTGGATTCTACTACGTTGGCCCGATCGACGGCCACAATCTCGATCATTTGCTGCCGGTGCTGCAGAACGTCCGCGATGCCGAGAACGGCCCGATCCTCGTCCACGTCGTCACCAAGAAGGGCAAGGGCTATGAACCCGCCGAGTCCTCGTCGGACAAGTATCACGGCGTGTCGAAATTCAACGTCATCACCGGGGCCCAGGCCAAGACTCCGTCCAATGCCCCGTCCTACACCGGCGTCTTCGCCGAGGCGCTGATCGACGAAGCCAAACGCGACGACCGGGTCGTCGCCATCACCGCCGCCATGCCCTCTGGCACCGGCCTCGACAAGTTCGCCGAACTGTTCCCCAGCCGTATCTTCGATGTCGGCATCGCCGAGCAGCACGCCGTGACCTTTGCGGCAGGTCTCGCGGCCGACGGCATGAAGCCGTTCGTCGCCATCTACTCGACCTTCCTGCAGCGCGCCTACGACCAGGTGGTGCACGATGTCGCGGTGCAGGGCTTGCCGGTCCGCTTCGCCATCGATCGCGCCGGCTACGTCGGCGCCGACGGCCCGACGCACGCCGGCAATTACGATACTGCCTATCTCGGCGCCATCCCCGGCATCGTCCTCATGGCGGCCGGCGACGAGGCCGAGCTCAAGCACATGGTGGCAACTGCCGCCGCCTATGAGGAGGGCCCGATTGCCTTCCGCTACCCGCGCGGCGACGGCCTCGGCGTCGACCTGCCGGAACATGGTTCTATCCTGCCCATCGGCAAGGGCCGCATCGTCCGCGAAGGGTCGGGCGTCGCTCTCCTGAGCTTCGGCACGCGGCTCGGCGAAAGTCTCGCCGCGGCGGAAAAGCTCGGCGCTTTCGGCCTCAACCCGACGGTCGCCGATGCGCGGTTCCTGAAGCCCCTCGACGAGGAACTGATCGCCAGGCTGGCCCAGAGCCACGACGTGCTGATCACCATCGAGGAAAGCGGCATCGGCGGCTTCGGCAGCCACGTGGCGACCTTCCTTGCCAGCAACGGCCTCCTCGACGGCAAGCTGAAATTCCGCCCGCTGATGATCCCCGACGCCTTTACCGAACAGGCGTCGCAGGCGGACATGTACGCCGCCGCCGGCCTCGACCGCGCCGGCATCGTCAAGACCGTGCTCGACACGCTCGGGTCGAGCGCAGAAGCCAAGCTCGCCCGCTAGGTTAGGCCAGCGGCTTCAGGGCTCCGAAGACGCTCGGCACCAGTTCCGTGACCGTCGGGTGGATGAACATCGTCCTGGTGATCGCCGTGTAGGGCGCCTTCAGCATCATCGGCACCAGCAGCGACTGCACCACCTCGTCGGCTTCGACCCCGAGGAACGCTGCGCCGAGGATCAGCTTGCTCTCGGCATCGACCAGGACCTTCATGAAGCCCTGCGTCTCGCCCTTTTCGCGCGCCCGCCCGACGCGGCTCATCGGGAACACTCCCATCAGCGCCTTGATGCCCTTCTGGCGCACCTCGGTCTCGCTCATGCCGACCCGCCCGAACGGCGGATCGATGTAGAGATTGTGCGCCGCGAGCCGGTCGGTGACCTTGCGGTCGGCGCCCTCGAGCAGGTTGGCGGCGACGATCTCGAAATCGTTGTAGGAGGTGTGGGTGAAGGCGCCGCGGCCATTGATGTCGCCGAGCGCGAAGATGCCCGGCACATTGGTCTCGAGCCGGTCGTCGACGACGATGATGCCTCGCTTGTCGGCGGCGATCCCCGCCGCGACGAGGTTCAGCCGATCGGTGTTGGGGATGCGACCCGTAGCGACCAGTAAGTGACTACCCGTCAGCGTCATGCCGGAAAAGCTGAGCGCGACGCCCGCGCCCGCCCTGGCCACGCTGAAGTCGCGGGCGCCGAAATGCAGCGCGATGCCCTCGCCGGCGAGAATCGTCCGCACCGCCTCGGAGATATCTGGGTCCTCGCGCGCGATGAGCCGGTCGCCATGCTCGACCACCGTCACGTCAGATCCGAACCGCCGAAACATCTGTGCGAATTCGAGGCCGATATAGCTGCCGCCGACCACGATGAGGTGCTCGGGCAGCACCGCAAGGTCCATCAGGCTCACATTGGTGAGGTAGGGCACATCGGCGAGCCCCGGCCAGTCGGGGGCGACCGGCCGGCCGCCGGTATTGATGAAGATCTGCGGTGCGCTGAGCCGCTCGCCATTCACCTCGACCTCGTGCGGTCCGGTGAACGTCGCCTCGCCCCGGATGCTGGTCAGCCCCTTGGTGCCACCCAGCCACTTTTCGAGATTGCCGACGGATTCGGCGACGATCGCGTCCTTGCGCGCCTTGACCACGGCGTAGTCGACGCTGACCGGGCCGGTCATGACGCCGAAGCGCGCCCCGTCACGCGCCACATGCGCCGCGCGGGCGCTCGCGACCATGGTCTTGGTGGGAATGCAGCCATTGTTGACGCAGGTGCCGCCCAGGTGCTCGCGCTCGATCAGCGCGACGCTGCGTCCGGCCTCGGCGAGCTTAACCCCGAGGAACGGCCCCGACTGGCCGGCGCCGATGATGATCGCGTCAAATTGCCTGGTCATGGTCTGGGCCTCCTGCTGGACAGGGGGCCAGACTAGCTGCCCCGGGCGGCGAGGCCCATGGCCTCACGACGATGGCATGGAGGTTGTGATCGACGCGCCGTGGCGTTATTCGTCCTCGTCGCGCGGCGCCGCCTGCATGCCGAGGGCGGCCATGTAGAGCTCGAGCAGCGCTTCCTGCTCCATCCGCTCGGCATGATCCTGCTTGCGGATGGCGACGATCTTGCGCAGCACCTTGGTATCGAAGCCGTTGCCCTTGGCCTCAGCGTAGATTTCCTTGATGTCGTCGGCGATCGCCTTCTTTTCTTCTTCCATGCGCTCGATGCGCTCGATGAAGGCGCGCAGTTGGTCCTGCGCGACGCTGTCGGATGAAACGGTATCGGCCATCGGTGCCTCCGGTAGGGATCGGCCCATGCCGCCACCCGGAAAACCGATCCGGCCGCGCACGAAACCACATGAAACTTGGGCGCCCCTTCAACCCCGTCTGAGGCTGGCGATCAAGCGCAAACCGTGCCAATTCACATGCGCTGCGGGGCAACCCGCAATTCCGCCAAATCGGGTGATTAGGCGTTGACACCCCGCGGTGCGCCGCGCTCAATCGCAGATGATTTCCATGATCTCCGGCCCTCTCTTGCACCACCTCCGCCTGGCGCTGGCTCTTGCCGGCCTGCTCGTGTCCCTCATGCTGCTGACCGGCCCTGCCCGCGCCGATCTGCGCGTCTGTAACCAGAGCACCAACCAGGTGTCGGTGGCGCTTGGCTATCGCGCCGACAAGGGCTGGCAGTCCGAAGGCTGGTGGGTGGCGCCGCCCGCCAAATGCGCCGTGGTCTACCAGGGCGACCTGCACTCGCGGTTCTTTTACCTCTATGTCGCTGACGATATCGGCGGCGGGGCTTGGGACGGCTCGGTCTACATGTGCACCCGCGACGAGAGCTTCACCATCTTCGGCGTAGAGGATTGTCTGGCCCGCGGCTACGAGCGGACCGGGTTTTTCGAAGTCGACACCCAAAACCGCACGGATTGGACATTGCAATTGACCGATCCGACCAATAACGACAACGCAGCACCGCCGGACGGCGGCGATGCGGCGCCGCTCGAAGGTGATCCGAACGCCGCAGGTCCAGGCGCCAGCACCGACGGCAGCGTCGATCCGAATGCCAGCGTCGATCCCAACGCGGATGCGGGCGCCGGAGACACTTTGGGGACCGACTAGCGTGTCGGTGCCTTCGCGAGACTGAACGGGCAAAGGGGCGACCACGATGAGACGCTTGAGACGAGTTAAGATCGTAGCCACCCTCGGGCCCGCCTCGGGCAGCGAAAAGGTGATCGAGGAGCTGGCCCGCGCCGGCGCCGACGTGTTCCGCATCAATATGAGCCACGCCAGCCACGACCTGCTGCGCGAGACCGTGCAGAAGATCCGCAATGTCGAAAAGCTGCTGAGTCATCCGCTCGGCATCCTCGTCGACCTGCAGGGCCCGAAGCTGCGCGTCGCCAAATTCGCCGAAGGTTCGGTCCAGCTGGTCTCCGGCCAGACCTTCACCCTCGATAGCTCGGACGTCCCGGGCACCATCGAGCGGGTGTACCTGCCGCACCCCGAAATCATCGAATCCGTCTCGGTCGGCGACCGGCTGCTGCTCGATGACGGCAAGCTGTCGCTGAAGGCCATCCGCGTCGGCGGCGGTTCGATCGAAACCGAAGTCATCTATGGCGGCAAGCTCAGCGACAAGAAGGGCGTCAGCCTTCCAGACACGCTGCTGCCCACCGGCGCCCTCACCGAGAAGGACCACGCCGATCTGCTGGCCGGGCTTGCCTGCGAAGCCGACTGGATCGCGCTCAGCTTCGTACAGCGCCCCGAGGACATCATCGAAGTCCGCAAGATCGTCCAGGGCCGCGCCGGCGTCATGGCCAAGATCGAAAAGCCCCAGGCCGTCGAGCGGCTCGAAGAAATCATCAAGCTGTGCGACGCCTTCATGATCGCCCGCGGCGATCTCGGCGTCGAAATGCCGCTCGAGCAGGTCCCGGGCCTGCAAAAGCGCATGATCCGTGTCGCCCGCCGCTACGGTAAGCCCGTTGTCGTCGCCACCCAGATGCTCGAATCGATGATCACCTCTCCGGTGCCGACCCGCGCCGAGGTGTCGGACGTGTCGATCGCCGTGTTCGAAGGCGCCGACGCGGTCATGCTCTCGGCCGAATCTGCGTCGGGCCAGTACCCGATCGAAGCCGTGGCGATGATGAACAAGGTCGCCATGGCGGTCGAAACCGACATGAACTATCGCGGCATCATTCGCGCCCAGGCGGCTGAGCCCGAGGCAACCGCCGCCGACGCCATCTCCGCCGCCACCCGCCAGGTTGCCGAAACCCTCGATCTGGCGGCGATCGTCACCTACACCTCGTCGGGGTCGACCGCCGTTCGTGCCGCCCGCGAGCGGCCGAGCAAGCCGATCCTCGCGCTCTCGCCCAACCCGCGCACCGTGCGCCGGCTGTCGGTGGTGTGGGGCGTCCAGTGCGTCTATTCCGAGGACGCGGTGAACCTCGACGACATGGTCGATCGCGCCTGCATCATCGCCTACCAGGAGGGCGTCGCCCGCCCCGGCGACCGCATCGCCATCACCGCCGGCATTCCGCTCGGCACCCCGGGCGCCACCAACATGCTGCGCATCGCCTTCGTCCGCCAGGACGGCGCCGGCAGCTCGTAACAG
>JANXSI010000236.1 GCA_025352765.1 Devosia sp.
TCACTGCTCTATCTGGGTCTCGCGGCCTTCATTGTTGCCATCGGCATCTGGCAGGGGCCGGCCAACATCTCGCTGCTGCTGCTGCAGGCCATCGCACTGGCGCTGGTGGCGCTTGGGCTCAATATCCAGTTCGGCTATGGCGGGCTGTTCAACTTCGGCATCCTCGGCTTTCTGATGATCGGCGGCTTCGCCGTCACCTTCGTGTCCTATCCGGTGAACATGAAGTTCTGGGCCTCCGATGGCCCCTTGATGCTGCTCAAGGCCTTTGTCGCCTTCGCCATCGGCGTCGCACTGGTCTGGGGCGCCCGGCGCGCGCCGCTCAAGGGCAGCGGGAAGAACGCGCTGGTCGTTCTCTGCTGGTTCGTCGCATACGTGCTTTACCGCAGCCAGATCGATCCAGCCGCCGCCTATATCGAGAGCACCGCCGGCTTCGTTGGCGGGCTTGGTCTCCATCCGCTGCTGGGCTGGGCCTTCGGCGGCATTCTCGCTGCGGCCATTGCTGTGGTTGTCGGCAAGATCAGCCTTGGCCTGCGCACCGACTATCTCGCCATCGCCACCATCGGCATCTCCGAAATCATCCGCGCCTTCATCAAGAATGCCGATTGGCTGACGCGCGGCACACTGACTGTCTCGCCGATCCCATGGCCGGTGCCGCAGCCGCAGGATTTCCAGGCCAACGGCGTCGAGCAGACGCTGTCCTTCGTCTATGCCCGCGGCGCTTACATCGCGGTCGGCGTGGTGCTGCTGGCGATCGTGCTGTTCCTCATCCAGCGCGCCTATCGTGGCCCATGGGGCCGGATGATGCGGGCGATCCGCGACAACCATATCGCCGCCAATTCGATGGGCAAGAACGTCACGGCCCGGCAACTTGAGATCTTCGTCTTGGGCGCCGTGCTAATGGGTGTCGGTGGCGCGATGCTGGTGTCGATCCTCCAGATCTTTGATCCGGCCTCCTACCAGCCGATCAACCACACCTTCCTGATCTGGGTGATGGTGATCGTCGGCGGCGCAGGCAACAACTGGGGCGTGCTGCTGGGATCGATCTTCATCTACCTGATCTGGGTGCTCTCGGCGCCGCTCAGCCAGGCGCTGTTCTATGCCATCTCCGGCTGGTCGACGCAGCTTGGCTGGGGTGCCATTCCCGACATCGACTCGCGGGCCCTGCAGATGCGGGTGTTCGTCCTCGGTCTCGTCATCTCGTTGGCGCTGCGCTACGCGCCCAAGGGGCTGATCCCTGAAGTCGTCAGGCGTGAGAAGTAGCCGAGATATGCTCGAGCAGCGCCATGATGGCGCGCTTGAGGTCATGCTCGATACTCGGCTTGAACGCCGCAAATTCAGGTCGGGCCATCACGCGAGCCGCCGTGGATCCCGGTGCCAGGTTTGGCCACATGCCCGAGACCAGCGTGCCGGTCATGCTGGCGGCCCAGCGGCAGTCGTCCAGACTGGCGGCGGGCAGCACGCGGTGGATCGCCTGCGCGACACGCTCGAGCATGCCGGGCAGTTCGCGCTTGAGAGCGATGATGCGTTCTTCGGAGAGATTGGCCTCGAGGATGGTCGACAGGATCGCCATCAACTGCCCGAGGCGCGGGCGCCTCGAAAAGCCGTCGGCCGTCAGTTGCGCGAGGCCCGCCAGGTCGCCGACCTTGAGTGTCGCCATTTCGGTCGCGAGGGCTTCCGTGAGGTCGTCGAAGCTCTCGATCATCAGCGAGAGCAGGACTTCCTCACGGCTTTCGAAATAGCGGTAGATGTTGGATTTGGTGAAGCCGGCCTTGGCAGCAATTGCATTGAGGCCGGTGCCCTGCACGCCCTCGGCGTCGAACAGCGTTGCGGCCGCCGCGAGAATGGCCTCGCGGCGCACTTCGCGCTCGGCGGGTTTGCGCGCCCGAAGAAAGCCGGGCGATTCTGATGTGCTCATGCGACCTTTCTATCGGTCGAGAAGGGCAGCTGCGTCAATTGCTGCGAGGCGGCCCAAAGCCTTCCCGCCGCCGCGACGTCGAGCGCTGGCTGAGGCGGCTTCGCGGTGGTCACGGGGCCTTTGTATTCTCCCATGTTGGCCGGGCCGTAGTAGCCGCCGGGGCGAGCCTCGGGGGCGGTGGCGGCAAACAGCTGCGGCAGCGCTCCGTCGGCAGCCGACTGGGCCATGATGTTCATGGCCAGCCCGGCAAAGAATTTCACGACAGCAAACCGCATGGCGCCACCTTGGCCGGGGCCGTTTTCGATCAGACTGGTGCGGGAAACCCCAGGATGTGCGCCGATTGAGGTCAGGCCCCAGCCGGCGAAGTCGGACCGCCGTTGCAGCTCGAAGGCGAACATCAGCATGGCAAGCTTGCTCTGGCCATAGGAGACGAACGGGGTGTAGCGCCGCGTTGCCTGCAGGTCGTCAAAGTCGATGCGAGCG
>JANXSI010000276.1 GCA_025352765.1 Devosia sp.
TGCTCGATCCTTTTCTCGGCAGTGGCACCACGTTGTTGGCTGCTGAGCGCGTGGGGAGGCGCTGCTTCGGCTTCGAGCTCGACCCGCTCTACTGCGATGTGATTTTGCGGCGCTGGCACACCTACACGGGTGAGCACGCGACCCTGGTTGGCAGTGGCGAACCGTTTTCTGCCGTTGAGCAGTCGCTCGTCGTTGGGGGTCTGTGGCCGGCACGGCGGATCATCGACATTTGTGAGGCCAACGGGATCGGCGTCAGTCTCGATACAATGCCCTTCACGCTGCTGGGCGACACGGTACTGTGCCACCTTGGGGCAACCATCAAGCATCACTTCCCACTTGACGCACAGGGTCACACCTTCTTCGCCGGCACGCCGTTTAGCGGGGGGGTAAGGATCGACAATGGCCGCGCCCGACTTGGTAGCGCACCCGGGTTCGGTGTTCAGTTCGACCCAAGTCTGCTGGCGATCGCGTAGCCCAGCGACCAATCCGTGACGACTGTGTTGGCGCATTTCTACCGGCGCGCGACGTCGCTTCCGATCGTTGAAGCCGTCAGCTGGAGTGAGTTATAGAGCGCTATACTAGTTGGTCCGCCTCCTGAAAAGTGGCCCTTTATGAAGTATGGCTTTTGAGCCGGAAGGAGGACGAGAATGGCAGGCAAGAGACCGACATCTGAAGAGATCGTCGCCAAGCTTCGCAGGTCGAGCTGGTCGGGATCAAGCGGGTGCATCGGATCTGGCGACGCGAGGGGCTGAAGGTTCCTTACAAGTAACCCAAGCGCGGCAGGCTCTGGCTCAACGACGGATCCTGCATCCGTCTAAGGCCCGAGCATCCCGACCACGTCTGGTACGACTTCGTCGAGGATCGGACCCATAACCGGACGGAAGTATCCATACTCAACATCATCGATCAGTTCACCGGGGAATGCCTCGCCATCCGGGTGAGCCGCAGGCTCAAGGCCGTCGACGTCATCGACGCCCTTACCGACCTGTTTATCCTGCGCGGCATTCCCGGACACATACGATCTGGCAATGGGCCGGAGTTCATCGCCAAAGCCCTCAGGGCTTGGATCGCGGCGGTCGGGGCCCGCACGGCCTATGGATCGAGCCGGGATCGCTCTACGAGAACGGCTACTGCGAGCCGATGGGTACTGCTGGAACGGGCGGCGTTTGGCTGTTTGCAGAATGCGCCGTCCGCAATCCCTATTACCAGCGCTAGAAGGGCCAGCCTTGCCGACGGCCGCGCTGCCGGCGAGGTAAATCGCGAAGGCGCTAAATTCATCACGCCAAATGTGTTAGATCCCAACGTTGGATGTGGACCTAACCTACTTTGTCGTGTCCGGTTTCGCCCTCTAGTCGAATTGCAGGCCGCCGTTCATGTCGATCACCTCACCGGTGATAAATCCAGCAAGCGGCGACGCCAGGAACGAGACCGTGTGTGCGACTTCCTCCGGTGTGCAAAAGCGGCCCACCGGAATCTTTGCAAGCTGGTTCGCTCTTTGCTCGTCGCTGAGTTGCTCCGACACCATTGGCGACATTACGTAAGCGGGCGCAATGGCATTTGACGTGATGCCTTGCGCAGCGGTTTCTCGCGCAACGGAGAAGGCGAGGCCAATGAGAGACGCTTTTGAGACTGAGTAGGCGGTGCCAGCGGTTAGCCCCCCCGATTTTGCGGCATAGGACGACATAAAGATCAATCGCCCCCACCCCGAAGATCTCATTTCCGGCAGCACGGCGCGCGACAGCAGAAACGCAGCGTCGACATTAATGCGGTGAACCCTTTGCCACTCCCCGAAATCCGTCTCCGCGATTTTATGATTGGAAAGAACGCCGGCATTGTTCACCAACACGTCGACGCGGCCGAACTCTCTTAGGAGATCGCGTGCTGCTTTCTCGACAGCCTCCGGATTAGCAAGATCGATGCAGATCGGCGTAGCCCCACCGTCAATACCTGCGGCGACCGTCTCCAGCCGCTCTCGAGAATTGTCGAGGAGAATGACATGAGAACCGTCTGCAGCCAGCGACCTCGCAACAGCGGACCCGATGGCACCGGCGGCACCGGTAACAACAGAAACTTTGTTTTGAAGAGACACAGATTTTCCGCCGGGTTGGGAAGTGCGGCAGACCCCGAGAGGCCCGCCGCACCGGGAGGAGTCTTAGAGCTTCGGTGGGGTCATGAGAGCCTTGATCGCCGGATCCCCCTTGAGGAGAATCTTCACGCCGGTGTCGATGTTGCCAGCAGACACCTGGCCAAAGCCTGGATGGACCATGCTTTCGAACTGCGTCGGATGTGAAGCGGCATAGAGCTGGAAGAAGGCCTGCACGCCCATGTTGTAGGGGTTCTGTGCAACTGTCGCGGCAAACTCGCCGTCCTCGATGCCCTGCAGGATCGGAACGTCAATCGCCCAAGCAAACACGCTTACCTTATTGTCCCCTTGGTCGCGACCGACGTTGCGGGTTGCTGCGAGCGCACCTGTGCCCGGATTGCCATGCGCGCACCAAATAACGTTGATGTCAGGATGGGCCTGAAGCATGGCGGTGTTCACCGTCTCAGCCTTTTGGATATCGCCCTCATCGTTAACCTCAGCGACAATTTGCGCCCCGGGAGCGACCGACTTCAGACCTTCCTGGAAGCCGGCAAAGCGATGGTTGATCGAGTCCAGTCCCGGAATGCGCGAGACGCCCACCCGGGCCTTGTCTCCGAGCAGCTTACCGACAGCGACGCCGGCCGCGTAGCCTGCGTTGTAGTTGTCGGTACCGACGAACAACAAACGAGTGGATTTCGGCGAGTCCGAGTCAAACGTGAGCGTTGGAACATTGCTCTTCATGGCAGCGTCAATGGATGAGGTCAGCGTGTCGGCATCGCCGGCGGTCACCGCGATACCCTTGACCCCTTTTGCCACCAGCTCGTCCACCGCCTTGGACTCGGCGGAGGCGTCCCAGTCGGCGGGCCCCTGTAGCTCGGTCGTCGCGCCCACCGTAGCAGCGGCGTCTTTGAATCCGGCGTAGGACCAGTTGAAGAACTCAGAGCCTTTGAGAAACACGACCATGCCGTAGCGTTCTTCCGCGAAGGCGGG
>JANXSI010000278.1 GCA_025352765.1 Devosia sp.
ATCAATGCCGGAACAATCTGGCGTTCCAGAATGTCCAGCGTACCAGCCGCGTCCGGGTCGAGCGCGCCCACAATCTGGCGCAGCAGAACGGCGGTGTTACCCGTCCGGATCTCTAGGGGAATACGCAACGACGGAAGCCGGGTGCCGGCAAGCGAGAGGTGCAGGTCCTCGGACGCGACGGGCGGAGCAACGATCGCGGAAAACCCATGGGCATCGTGCGGCGGGCTGTAGCCGCTGAACCGAGGATCGGCGGCGAAACTCCGGGTGACGTCCGGACGGAGCTGGCCGACCCAGTCTCGATCAATGCGACGATCCCTCGCGCCCGCACCGGCGAGTGCAACTACTTCGACCAGCCGCTCCGGATCGAAGATCCAGCCGCGGACGAGCAAATGCCCGCCATCGAGCAGGACACACTCGTCGACACCGACGCGCACGGGCAGCACCGAGTCGGCGACCGTGTCGGTCCCGTCGTAGCGATAGGCGAACGGCTCAAGCGCGCTTCGCGCCGGCGCATCGGCGGCCTTGCCGAGCGCCTCGCGCAGAAAGGCCCCGGCTTGGGTGGCATCAGGCGTCGCCAATCGTTCGTATGGAACCAGCATGCGCCCGGACGCCAGCCTCAGCCCGAGGCACCGGGCGGGGTCAAGAGACTCCTCGAGCGCAACTATGCCGCAAAAGCCATTGCCTGCGCCGACATCCGGCCGGTCCGACCAGATGACGGAAAACTTCCCGGCAAGCAGACGCTCGGCCGTGACAACCGCAACCGTCGATCGTGGCGCGGGATGTTCGCGCGACCAGCCATTGACGAAGATCGCCCGATCGCCAAGCGATCCCATGGCCTCGATCATCCCGGCGACGATCCTGGCGGACGGTGGCGGCCCCTGAAGGACCTCGTCGGACCGCATCGGTCAGTGCGGCACGAAGGCGACGAGCAATGCGCCGACGACAAAGCCGAGGATCGTCGAGAGCATGATGACGATGGGCTTGACCTCGTTCTTGCCGACCGCCTGCAACAGGGTCAGCCGCTTGTCGAAGGCGGCCAGCGTGCTGTCGAAACGCGTGAGGAACACTTCGATCGAGGCGACGCGTTCGACGAGATCGGTCTGCGACTGGCTCACCTTGCTCACGGCAGTGTCGATGGCCCCGCCCTCGGCGGCCAATGTGCCGACCCGTTCTGTCAAAGCCTTGGTGCCCGCGAGGGTCTCGCGCTGGCCGATCGCCAATTGGCGTTGCACGGCCAGCAGCAGGTCGAGGCGCTCGAGGACCCGGCCGAGCGGCACCGATACGGCCGCTTCGGCTGCCCGCTCGTCGGTCGAGGCCACGCGCAGGTTCAGCCAGTCGCCGGTCGAGGCAATGGCCCGGAACTCAAGGTCGGCCGGGTCGAGGGCAAGTGCCGGATCGAGCGTGAAGTCGAAAGCGTGCGAGCCGTCGCCGACGCCGTTGCGCCTGAGGTCAACGCGAGCCTGGTCGGCGCTGACGGTCAGCACGCAGGTGCCACCTGCCAGAACCTCGATGGTCAGCCGTTCGCTCGACTTGTCCGGGTGCCACGCCCAGCCCTGCACCCGCCCGTCAATGATCGCATCGACCCGTCCGCGAATCGCCCGCGGCACCACGACAATGCCGCGCTGCTCGCCGCCCGCGGCGGATTCCTGGTTGGTGGCGTCCATCAGGCGACCTCCTCGGTAACAACGTTGCGCAGTGACAGGCGCGCCCCGAACATGTCCAGATGCTCGCGGGCGCACTGGTCGATGTCGCGCTTGCCGGTGATGCCCTTGACGAGCTGCTTGTGCAGGCCCGTCTCCTCGATGGCACGGCGCATGACGCGCGCGAGGTCGAACGGATCGTTGGGCTGAACGTGAAGGCCATTGACGCCGTCCTTGACCATCTCGGCCATGCCCCCGATGCCGCTTGCGATCACCGGCCGGTGGTGCTGGAAGGCCTCCTGGATCACCAGGGGCGCATTCTCCCACCAGATCGACGGAACGACGACCCAGTGGACCGCTGCCATTAGGGCGGGAAGCCGCTCGCGGCTGTAAGGGCCGAGCCGCACGAGGGTGCCCTGCAACTCGCCGGCGAGGCGCTCCACCGTGGCAGTAAAGGCCTCGTCCTGGTAGAGCGCCCCGCCATTGAGGCGAAGCTCGAAATCGAAGCCCTGGCTGCGCAGGTGCTTAGCCGCCTCGAGCAGCACCGGCACGCCCTTGTAGGGATTGAGGTTGCCGAAAAAGCCGAAGGTCGTCCGACCACGATCAATCAGGGTCGGCGCCGGCAAGACCTTGGGCCGGGCGTTGTGCAGAACGACGATCTTGTCCGCCGGTAGCCCCCAATCGATGTACCGCGCGCGCAGAAATTCACTGGGCGCGATGAAGCGATCGACGGCGCGCAGCAGGGTCTTGAGGTTTTGCGAGCGCAATAGGAAGCGATCGGCCCCGATATCAGGAAAGCAGGAGTGGCAGGCCGAGGGGCTCGCGTGGCTGCAGCGCTCGTTGGTGCCGTTGCGCAGCATTAAACCGTCGCGATGACAAATCGGATAGTAGTCGTGCAGGGTCAGTACGATCTCGGCGTCGGGCAGCATGCGCCGCGCCAGAAACGGCAGTTCCGCCCCGGCCAGCAGCAGATGGTGCAGATGCAGTACATGCGGCTTGTAGTCGGCGAGCAACCGCGCGAAGTCCTGGATCGTGCCATAGCTGTCGGTCTGGCTCATGTAGAAGCGGTCGAAATGTCCGGCCCAGAGGACGACTTCGTCACCAGAGGCGCCGATGGTCTGAAAGCTCGTTCCGGGTCGCTGTTCGCGGTGGACGCCGTTGGTGGCGGCGACGAAAAGTGCATCGTGACCGGCGCGCTTGTAGGCATGGAAGAGATCGTGGGCGAAGATCTCCGTGCCGCCGGGATGCAGGTCGGGGTGATTGTGGGCCATGACCAGAATACGCATCAGGCTCTCCCGCTCCGCCGCCGAGCGACGATGATGTCCTGGTAGTGTGCCGCCTCGGTGCCGCGCCAGCTGCCGCGCCGGCAGGGCTCGCACTCGAAGCCCGCCTCGGCCAGCCGGGCCTCAAGCCAGCCTTCGTCGTAGGCAATCATGCCCAGGGGATCGTCCTGGCGTCCGGTCCAGCTCGGCCCGTCGTCGATGCGGAGAAAATTGCAGCGCGGATCGGTCACCGTCTTGGGGACACCATCGGACGGGATGGTAAAGCAGGTCATGAAGACGGTGCCGCCCGGCGTCAGGACCCGCGACAGTTCTCGGCTATAGGTGATCACCTCATCGGGCGGCAGGTGGGTTACGACAGACACCAGCAGCGCAAAATCGACGCTTCGGTCACCCAGCGGCAGCACCAGCGAGGCCCCCCGCAGCAACCCCTGCGGATTGTAGAGCGTATGCGCGACGTCGATGTGCCGGAACCGGAAGGACGGATAGACCGGCGTGATCGCCTTCTGGCACCAGGCGATCCCGTCGCGGGCGGGATCGAGCCCGAGATAGCTGGCGCCGTCGTCGAGGTACTGCGTCAGCGGCGCGGCGAGTCGGCCGATGCCGCAGCCGACGTCGAGCACGCGATGGTGTGGCTGCAGTTTGCCGAAGCGCACCAAATGGCCGAGGAATTCTGCGCCGATGGCGCGGAAGTCGCCGTCGCCGACAAAGATATTCTCGGGCTCCGGAGCCGGAATGAAGCGGTTGCGGCGAACCGCGTCCATGAGCCAGTGCAACTGCTCGGTCGTGACGGTCGACGCTGCGGTCTGAGGACGGTCGAGAGCGAGGCTAGTCATGCGACACTCCTCATGGCGGGCGCTGCAATCGCGGCGTACTCGGCCATCAGATGGCTCATGGCTCCGCCCCAGCGCTGCTGATGCAGCCAGGAGTTGTACTGGGACGCCGCGCCGCGCGTGTAATCGGCATTCTGGTTCATCGACCGTCTTTCGAGGTGATAGAGCTCGGCGTCCGGGACGTAGACGATGTCCCTGCCCTCGGCGCGGATCTTGAGGCAGAGGTCGCTGTCTTCGTAGTCGCCGATGACATAGTCCTCGGTAAAGCCGCCGACCTTCTCGAACAGGCCACGCTTGAGCACCATGCAGGCGCCGGTGATCCCGGGGACCGAGCGTTCGATGGTGGCCGGCCGATAGTGCCGCGGCATGCCCTTGAAATAGTGCTGGTTGAGCCAGCGGCCGCGGTGATCGGGTGCGAAGAACAATCCGGCATGCTGGATGGAGTCGTCTTCGAAAAGAAGTTTCGGCCCGACGGCTCCGACCATCTCAGAACCGAGCCGCTGCTCGAGCGCTCCAACCCAGCCGCTCTTGAGCGGGATGACGTCGGAATTGAGCAGCGCCAGGATGGGGCTCCGGGCCAGATTGGCAGCGCGGTTGTTGGCGAAGGAATAGCCACCGTTGCGGCTCATCACCGCAAGAGTGATCGGAATGCCGTAGACCAAATGAAGGCCGGTCAGCAGGTGTTCCACGGCGCCGGCCTGCTCGGGGGAATCCAGGACGTAGATCACTTCGCAACGGAACAGGATCTGCGGGTCCGACGCGAAGGCGGCGATCTGGAAGGGCAGGAAGTCGAGGACCTTGTAGAGCGGGATGATGATCGAAACGAGCGGGTTCTCGAGCGGCGTTCCGATCTGCTTGACGGTGGGGGCGCCGATGCTTTGTCGAGCGGCGCTCTGGTAGTCCCCCAGGGTCGGCGCGAGACAGTTGCCAATCACCGCGTCGGTCAACGCCTGGGGCGGCACGGCGCGCAGCGCAGCCGCGCGTGCCGCCGGCCAGTCGATCGGCTGCACCGGCGGAACCAGAAGATGCCGCACGCCCGAGCGCAAGCGCAGCAGGAAGCGCGGCTGCTGCAACGGCCCGACGATGCCCGGAACGAAGGCGACGAATCCCGACGCTTCGAAAGCGCCGTTGTTGGGGCCAGGCACCTTGCCGGCAAAGTCGACCCGCTCGGCATCGAACGACACGGCATTGTCATTGTGGTCGAGGATGTCGAAGCCGCCGACGAAATTGGACGGGTCGCGAAACCAGCCCCCCACCAGCATGCCTTTCGAGCCGGTCAGTGCCAGCTCGATGCGAGCGCTCGGCAGATCGGTACTGCCGACGACGGCACTCTGCTTGATGGGGGCACGCAACTGGAACTCGACCGAGGAGGCCAGGCCGACCGCGCCGCTGCGATTGAGAAGATTGAGACACTCCTCGCGCAGACCGACATCGCGCATGCCGGTACTGCGCCACCAGTCCTCGATGCGTGGGCTCTTGTCCGTGCGGGGCCACTCGCGAACCAAGAGGCCACTCTCACATTTGATGATGACGAGCGCCGGTTGCGGGCTCTCGGGGAGCTGGCAGAAGAAGCGCCGCACGCCGGCTCCGCGATCGGCCCCGCGGACCGACATCGCCTGTAGCTTCATCGGCGCGATCCGGTCGGCATAGACGAGGTGGCTGGTCTTGAGCTCGCCCAGCTCCTGCGGCGCAGCGATTTCGACGAAGCAGCCGACACCCGACGAGAACATCGCCTGGATGCCGGTCTTGGGGGCCGGTGGAGCCTTGAACAGGGCGCGCACCGTGCGCACAAAACTCGCATTGGTCTGGAGCTTGAACAGGCTCGTCCATGAGCCCAGAATCGCCGATGACAGCGAGATGCGGCTCGCAGGAGTCAGGCCATCGAAGATGTCGGACGCAACTGCTGGCGTTTCGCCGGCGCTGTATTCGGCGGCCGTCGAAACGCCCCCGCCGACAGCCAGGAGAAACACCGCCACGTCCTCGGTGGGTCTCGGGAGTGCCCAGACGATCCGGGTGTTACCCGTTTCGTCGAGCAGCTTCAGCGCGCTGAGGGGGGCAATGACCTCGCCGAAGGTGCCGGTTAGCGAATTGGCCCCATCGATCTGGCCTGAGAGGCGCCATTCGACCAGAACAACGCGGTCGCACAACGAAAGGTAACGAGGCCCCTGCAAAGTCATCGGTTAGTCGCCCCAAAATAAAACGCCGGGATCGGAAAAGGAAGCGCCCGTAGGCGCTTCCAACAACTCGTCAGGTCACCGAGAAGAAGGCATCAGGGTTATGCTGCACGTCTTCGAGATGAACGCCCTTGAGCAGCACGGTGTCCCCGTTGCCCAGGTTGATGAGCGTATTGTTGCCAACTGCAACCGCATGGGACGCAACGTCGTGCGCCGTGGCAATGCCGCTGCCGTTGATATTGCCCTGGATCTGCAACAGGTCGTCGCCGGGCTGGAAGTCGATGATCACGTCGTTACCACCGCCGCCACTGAAGACGTAGACATCCTGGCCGGCTCCACCGGAGAGAATGTCGTTGCCTGTGCCGCCCGACAGGATATCGTTGCCGATCCCGCCGGTCAGTATGTCACCGCCGGCACCGCCGGCGAGATAGTCGTTGCCGATGCCGCCAAGAAGAACATCGTTCCCCCTGCCGCCATCGAGGAAATCGTCACCGAACGAGCCGTCCAGGTAATCGTTTCCGTTGTCGCCGGACAGATAGTCATCGCCCAGACCGCCAAAGAGGCTGTCTGCGCCGTTTCCGCCGAAGATGATATCTTCGCCTTCCTGGCCAAAGAGGGTGTCGCCACCATCTCCGCCTAGAACGAAGTCATTGCCGCCATGAGCGAGAATGAGATCGTGAAACCGGCTACCGAGAAGCGTGTCGTCAAACGCTCCGCCTTCTAGAGTCGCCATTCTCCGTTCTCCTTCACTAGTATAACGATACAATGTCGTTGGCATTTTCAGTAAATCGATGCCTCAGACCCCTTAGCCTTGCCCGATTCACCGTGGCCTGCAACTGAAATTAGTTAATCGGAAAGTGACCGGCGTCGTTATACTTCGATTAACCAAAATTAAGCAGCGGGCAAAATGGAATCCCGCCCTATTCAAGCACATCTACTCTTCGTGGAAGGCGCGACGCAGGCTGTCGGTGAGTGGCGACAGGATGTAGTCGATGGCAAGGCGTGGCTTGTTGATGATGAGCAGGTCGGCTGGCTCGCCGGCGTTGAGAACGACGTTCGGCTTCGTGCCCGGCACGTCGGTGATGGTGGCGCGGACGACGTAGTAGGCGACGGACGTTCGCTCATCGACCATCTGGTCGGCGGCCACATAGCTGAGCACGCCGTCAATGGGTGCAAGCTGCTTGCTGCCATAGGCAGTTAACCGGATCTGCACTTTCGCGCCCACCCGGACGGCGTCGATGTCGCGTGGATCGAGGCGCGCCTCGACGCTCTTGACCCCGCCGCCAGGTACGATGTCGAGGATCGCCTGCCCTGCACTGATCACTCCGCCCGGTGTGCGCACCTGAAGGTTGGTGACATAGCCGTCCTCCGGCGATGTGACGACGACGCGCTTGAGGATATCGGCCGCCGCGGCGATCCCGTCCTCGATGGCGCTGAGATCGATCTGGGTCTGCTGCATGGCATCGGCGACGTCGCTCTGCCAGGCGGTCTCAGTCTTTGAAATCTCGACCTCTGCCTGCGCCTTGCTCTCTGTCGCCCGCGCCCGATTACCGGTGAAAGCGCCGGCCTGACTGACCAGAACCGAGAGCCGCTGCTGCAACTCGGACAACTGGGCCCGCGTGGCGAGGCCCTTGTCGAACAGCGTCTGGTACGATGCAATCTGCTTGCTCACCAATTGCTGCTGCTGCGCATTGGCATCGAGCTGCGCCTGCGCCGCCGTCGCGTCGGCGTTGAGGCTCTCGATCGCCTGCCGCTGCGCGCCAATAGTGCGTTCGAGGGTGTCGCGCCGCCGATCGAACAGCAGCGTCTCGTTGGTGACGATCTGTTGGCGATAACTGTCCCGCGCGCCGATGAGTTCGGCGGGGAAGTCGATGCTGCGCGCTCCCGTTTGCTCGGCCCGCAGACGCGCGAGCTTTGCGATATAACCGATACGCCGTGCCTGCATCTGGCGCAGGTCCGCGTTGGCCTTGGTATCGTCCATCTGCAGCAGCGGCTGCCCTGCCCGCACGAAATCCCCTTCCTTGACCAGCAACTGCTTGAGGATGCCGCCTTCGAGATGGTTGACAGTCTTGGATTTGGTGTCGACGATCACGCTGCCGGTGGCGACCGCCGCGCTGTCGAGGTGGACGCTGTATCCCCAGGCAAGGAAACCGCCGAAGCCGATCGCAATGGCGACGAGCCCGGCAACGACGTTGCCGCGAATGGTTGGGGCGACGTCGAACACGGGGTCGAGTTCGCCGGCAATGGTCATGGCCTTCTCGCTCATCGCAGTTTCAGCGCGGTTGATTCAGAGGAATTGCCGATGATGGCGGAGACCGCGCTGGTCGGCCCGAACTGCCAACTGGCATCCTTTTGCAGCAGCAGGAGCTTGTCGGCCGCCTGCAGGATGGCCGAGCGGTGCGCGATGATGATGACGATCGCGCCGTCCGCCTTGAGGTGCGCGATGGCTCGCACCAGGGCCTGCTCTCCCTCGGTATCGAGATTGGCATTGGGCTCGTCGAAGATGACAAGCCTCGGGCGTCCGTAGATGGCGCGCGCGATGCCGATGCGCTGCTTCTGGCCACCCGAAAGCGTCAGCCTCGAGTCGCCTGTCAGCGTGTCGTAGCCCAGCGGCAGCCGCCCGATCATATCATGCACGCCCGCAACGCGAGCCGCCGCGATGACGGCGGCGGGGTCCGTACCGCCGAGACGGGCGATGTTCTCCCAGATGGTGCCATCGAGTAGCGCGACATTCTGCGGCAGATAGCCGACGGCACGACCGAATGAAGCACGCTCCCAAGTGCTGACATTGTGCCCGCCCAAATAAATGCCGCCGGCAGTCGGGCGGACGACGCCGACCAACAGTCGCGCGAGGGTCGACTTGCCGGTCGCCGAAGGACCGATGATCCCGAGCACTTCGCCCGGCGACAACGAGAAATCGAGTCCGCGCAGCAGCGGCGACGAACTGCCAGGCGGCACATAGACCAGACGCTCGACCACGAGGTCGCCAACCGGTGCGGGCAATTCGATCTTTTCACGCTCCGCCTGCTCGCCCAGCAAGATGGCCTGGATGCGCGTCCAGGCACCGCCTGCGGTGCGCCACATGCGCCAGTTCTCGATCATGGAATCGAACGGCGACAAGGTGCGGGCCATCAGGACGCTCGCCGCGACCATGACGCCGGGCGAGACCAGATGATCGATGGTGAGGATCGCCCCATAGGCGAGCGTTGCCACCTGCATGCCGTAGCGCACGGTCTTGGAGCACGCGGCAACCAGCTTGTTGCGGCGCATGCCGATCTCAAACATCCGGTCGGCGATATTCTGCTGGCGCTGCCATCGACGCCCGAGAAGCGGCAGCATGCCCATGGCGTCGATCACCTCGGCGTGCCGGAGACTGCTGCCGACCCCGGCGATCACCTCGACCTGGGCGGCGCTTGCGTCTTTGAGCAGGCTTTTGGAGATCAGATCGCCCAGCAGGCTCAGCGACAGGATGAGGCCGGCCGAGACCAGCGCGATGATGCCGTAGACGGGGTGTAGCGCCGCGAGCGTCAGCATGAAGATCGGCGACCAGATGGCCTCGAGTGGCGCGCCGGCTGCGCCGCTCGAAAAGAAGGTGCGGATATCGGACAGATCGCGCAGCGACTGGGTCGCTTTCGCGGTCCCCTCGTAGATCGAGGTGTTCAGCGCCGCCTCGATCAGCGGCAGGTTGAGCTTGCGGATGAACTGCGCGCCGAGGACCAGCAGCGTCGTGCTGCGGATGTATTCGAGCAGGCCATAGAGCAGCAGACCACCGACCACCAGCACGCTGAGCATGGCGAGCGTGTCGAGACTGCGGCTGTTGAGCACGCGGTCATGCACCTGAAGCATATAGAGCGGCACGAGCATCTGCAGCACATTGATGAAGGCGCTCAGCAGGCCGGCATAAGCAATACCGTGAAACATCGTGCGGCGGCCGCTGACAATGATGTCCTGGTTGGCCGATTTTGAGGTCGTCTTCGCCATTCCCAACCTCACTCGCCGTCACTACGGCCGTGGCACTTCTAGAATATGATTCAAATTGCCTGGTCATATCCCACGCCATATCAATGCCGACCGACAACTTTAGATTTTCATGCCAGCAAAGGAGCAATTTTACCGAGC
>JANXSI010000341.1 GCA_025352765.1 Devosia sp.
GCCAAGTGACGGTCCCCGACGTCCCGGTAAGTTGCCGAGGAAAGAACGTAGTCCAGCCCATAAACGGGACTGGGCAGTTCGCCATCGAACGCCACGTAGTTGCGTCGTTCGAGGCGCGGGTCGGGCGTTGGCACGGCCGAAAGGAATCGCTGTGTCTACTCGTGCTGGGGATTGTCGAGGACCTGCCCCCGGGTACCGGTCTCGACGATCCGGTCTCATCCATAGTTCGAGACACCGCTCAGTTGACGATCTCGCAGCTCGTGACGGTAGGTAAAAAGCGCTTTGCGAAGAGCGCAAGGTGCCTGACGCGCCCACTGGCGAAGCCCAGATATTTACAGCATGGTAGTCGGCTAAGGATGTAGTTGAAAGAGCGCGGAGCTCCAACCGTCAACTGCAATCTGTATCAATGAACCTTGAGCACCCACCGTTCCAGCCCAAACGCGCTCAACCTTCGCGTCTCTGGAAATGGTACCCTGGACCTTCTTTGCTGCTGCGCTGTGATTGATCGCGGAGACTATGGTGCTGCCATCCGGCTGATGGTGCTCGGTAACAGCAATTTCAGGATCGTCGAGGCGAAGCAGACGTCCCTCGCAGGCACCTCGAGAAAACTCGCGATAGATCCGCCAGTATTGAGCAGAATGTACAGCGCTGAAGGCCCGGGGTCGACGCGTGAGCTGATCTTCGATAGGTGCAGCAAAGACAAAGATCTGGCCTTTCCCGAAGCGATTGCTCCAGTAGCTTGGCGTACCGGTATCGTCTCGAGTTCCAAGAACATTGGCGGTTATGGCGTTGACCACGAGATCGTCGCCGCCAAGCAGCTCCAAGTTCTCACCGCCAGGAACAGCGACCCGCATCGTTTGAGCCGACTTGGCTCGCGACACAATTTCCACACCCGTCGTGGTGTTAAAGTCAGGTACGATCCCGTCTGCCAACGAAATATAGAGTGTTGCTCCAGCATTCACTCGATCGAGCAGTTCAAGCCACTTCCTTCGCGGGACGCAGTTTGCACCGGTGATCGAGGGCAACATGTAAAGCGGAGCTATGGGGATCGGCTGGTTGATGTGGCGGAACGAGATCTCGAGCTTTGCCTGTTTGGCCAAAACATAGCTTCCGAAAGCCACTGCCCAGTCGTCCTGGTTGTTGGTCAGTAGGCAGATCGCCTCGGTCTCTGGCTTTGCGAGGGACGGGAATGGCAGTTGCGCCAGGAATTTGCCGAATGCCGACATTTCGGCCAATACAGGCTTGGCGGTGCCGTCCGTCCGCAACAGCCCAAGTTCGAGCTCGACACCGTTCCAATCGTAAGGCGCAGCTGACAACTCGGTCTGATCGTGGGCGCACCACCAGGCCATTGCCCGGCAGTCGTTGGCCCAAAGGGAGAACATGTTGACCCGGGCAAATCCAGCGGAAAGCTCGTCTGATGCAATCATCGGACCCATGGTACCGATCTCTTCTGCAATCGCAGGCTTGCCGCCGATGTCGCCGTAGAACCGTGTCTCGGCAGTCGCGTGCAAGCTTGTTCGGAAATCATCTATCGCATCAAGATTGGTGTGCCGCACCCAGTACGGATAAGGGTGGGTTGTCAGGATGTCCGTTAGGGCGGCCTGGTCGCCGATACGCCAAGGGTTGGCGACGTTGTTCGTCGGAGCGGATAAAGAGTGCATGCCCGACACGACCGGCCGCGACGGATCGGCAACGCGGATTGCGTTAGCAATGGCAGCGGTCCAGAGGTAGGCGGCGTCCGGCGTCGGGGCTTCGCCCATACAATTGCATTCGTTGCCCAAGTCCCATGCCGCGATCGCGGGCGCCTCTTTGAACTCCCGGACGAATGCACCAACGAATTTGACTTGCCAGGCAATGCTGGTTGGATCGGTAATCGGATTAAGGCCCTCGAGAGCCGGCGGGACAAAGAGTCGCCCGCTCATCCAGCCGGTGATCAACCCGACAACCAGCTTCAGGCGATGTTTCTCAGCCAGACTGCAGAAGGCGGCGAACCGGTCGAGCATGAGCCGCGAGAGCCCTGCTTGTCCAATCTCATCATCGGGGAGCGGATGTTCCCCAAGTCGGATTTCGACCGGCCGACCGTTCTGGCCACGCAACTGAGTTATGGGTTGAAAATCCGGCCATAGCGGGAACACACGCAGCCACTGTATCCCGTGAGTGGCCAGCCTTTCCAAATCTGCGTCGATCAGGTCGGGTCGCCATTCCCGCCACATGAACGCTCCCGCGTTCGACGCCCAATAGTTACAGCCGAGCGAAAATGTCCCTGGTTTGAATAGCTCCGGCCCGGTCATGCTATTGCCTCACCTCGGGGTCGCAGTGAGCGACCTCACCTGATCCGTAGTATGTTAGCCCGCAGCCCTCATTCTAGTCGACTGGGCTGGCGCGAACTTCATCGGCCGACAAGGCTCCCTCGGCAACCAGCAGTCCTGGGGATCGGCCGGACAGCGCCCAGGCGCGCTGCCTTCTTGGCCACGAGGCCGGCAGAACCGGCGAATCTTCAACAATGACCCATATCGGGCGATCTCCGGCCCCGACTTTTCATCGAGCGGCAGCCCCATCTGCGCCGGAAGCAGAGTTCGTACCTCTGGCTTCTTTCCGCCGGTGCGTGGAAGTGTGGAACAGCCATTGCGACCACGCTCGCTGCTGGTGCTTGCAATGTGCTAGATTGCCCAGCACATGCCGGTCAAAGGCGACTGGTCAATCAAGGCCGCAACGGTCCGACGGGGGCAAGATTTTTTCACCGCCGCTTACGCTTCACGACCTGCGGCTCGCCTTCGCCGAGCTGCCGCCTCCCGTTGTCGTTTTCAACAAGTCGCACTCCGGAAGCCGGCTCGTAGCCCAGCTGCTTGAGGCGTCCGGGGTATGGCTTGGCAGTAACGTCAACGACTCACGCGATTCCGTCAGTCTGCTCAAGCTCGTCCGCTACCTCGTCGAGCACTACTATCCCGACTACGACACCCTCTGGCATGGGGCTGGAGCAAGAGACGGCGCGCTGGTTGGACTGATTCAAGGCGCCTTCGCCGAACACTTGCAGGGTCGCGAAAGCCGTGCCTGGGGCTGGAAGCTCTGCGAAACGGTGTATGCCCTCCCGCTCATCGATTTCCTGTTTCCGGGAGCGCGATACGTGCACATCATCCGCGATGGACGTGACGTTGCGTTCAGCAATCACGTAGCGCCGGTCGAGGTCTTCTGGCAGAAGGTCTACGTCGATGCGGTCGGCGTACGGCGGTGGCGAGGACTGCTTTTCGGTGCGATGGGCCAAATTGGATATCGCTTCGACTCGTCGCTCTACAACGCGCAACACTGGGTAAACAGCGTTGAGCTCGGCCGTCGCTACGGAGCGATGTTGCGCGAGCGCTACCTTGAGGTTCGATATGAAGACCTCTGTCGCGATTTCGACACCGAGGGTCGCCGATTGCTGGCGTTCACTGGGGCGCCTGATGTTGAAACTGGACTGGCGGCGATACGGCCGTCGGTGACGACGGAGTCAATTGGCAAGTTTCGTCGCCGCAATCCGCTGAAGGTCGCCGCCGTCAAGCGCTACGCCCGCCCCTTGCTCGTTGCCCTCGGCTATACGGACTGACGCATGCACGCCGCCATCAATGCAGCGTTTGACAGCCTTTGCCGACGCTATTGGACGGGGGGCTCGGTGCTTGAAATCGGAGCGACGCCGACGCTCGATACGCTGCTGAACCTCCCTGCCCTGCGCCAAAGCAACCTGAGGCTTGGCGTAAACATAGAAGGGTCTTCGCGTATCGGCGGAGCCGAGATTCTTGCGCTCAACGCTAACGACCTGGCCATCTTCGACAGCTCCAGTTTCGATCTTGTCGTCTGCAATTCAACGCTAGAGCACGATCCGCACTTCTGGATGACCTTGTCCGAGGTGCGCCGTCTGTTGCGGCCAGGTGGAATAGCGATCTATGGCGTGCCTGGATACATCGCCTCCACGGGCCCGGTGCGCAGAGGACTGGGATTCATGACGAGGCTCTGGCCATCGCCGTTGCCTGGTGCATCATGGCTCGCGGGCGCTTCGGCCACCACCGCGACGCTGCATGTTCATAACTTTCCGGGCGACTATTATAGGTTCTCCAAGCAAGCAATGGCCGAAGTTCTGCTCAACGGCCTTGAGGTCAAGCAGATCGAGACACTGCTACACCCCCCAAGGATCATCGGGGTGGGTCGCAAGCGTGACTGATGCTCGCGAAATCGCTGTTGTCACAGTCTCCTACAGTGCGCGGATGGATCACCTGGCGCGCCAGAGTGCGGTGCTGGCGAACGAAGCCGGCGTACGCGAATGGATCGTCGTCGCAAATGGCAATTTCGACCTGGTCCAAAAGACATCGGCCGAATTCCCGCTGAGGCCTCGCCTGCTCGGGCACCCGACCAACGCAGGCTCCGCTGTCGGTTTCGGCATGGGTATCACCGCCGCACTAGCTCAGTCGGGCAATCGCTATATTCTCTTGCTCGATGAGGACAATTTGCCCGGAGCGGGCGCCACGGCTCGGCTATTGTCGGGACTAGAGGGCGAAAGCTCAATCAGCTCCGGAGCTCGATTGGTAGCCATCGCAGCTTACCGCGAGCGTTCGCACCGGGCCCAGGCCCTGGGCGTCAACATTCGGCGCCCCGATAGCAGCATCGGATTTCATTTCGCTGACCTGCCGGGAAAGCTGCATCGCCGGCTGCGCCGACCGCCGCCCTCATCTGGCCGGCTGGCCATCGCAACGACGCCCTATGGAGGGCTCTTCATCGAGCGATCGCTGCTCGCGTCGATTGCCCCGCCAATGGCGCAGTTCGTCCTTTATGGCGACGACACTGAGTTCAGCTTGCGGCTGGGGAAAGCGGGCATACGGATCATGGTGGACACCAACATACCCTTCGATGAGATGGATGCCGCGCCGCAAGTGAAACCGACGCTGTTCTCGTTTCCCCAGTGGCTGTCGATCGTCGATGACTTTCGCCTCTACTACGGAGCCCGCAATGAGGCGTGGCTGGACCGATACCGCTTTGCGCGGTGCCTTGCCGTCTATCGTATTAACCGCTCGGTCGTCCGGTCAGTCCTCTGGCTTTCGGCCCGGGACCCCGAAAAGCTGCGGCGGTTTAAACTGTTCTGCGCGGCGGCCGATGATGGCGAAGCAGGGCTCCTTGGACTGAACCCGCAATTTCCGTTGCCTCAAGTCCGTCCATGAGGCTGCTCTTTGTCAGCGCACTCTTTGCGCCGGAGGCGATCGGCGGGGCCGAGCTGACCCTCGAGCCCATCGTCCAGGGAATGGCGGCTCGGGGCCATACTGTCGCAGTGCTGACAACCGGCCGGGCCGATGGCGATAACACTCTGGCCTCTGGGGTATTGGTCATGCGTCGTCGCATCGCCAACCTTTACCCCATTGCCCCTACGCAGAAGCGCGGGCCGGTCTGGCGAGCGGCGTGGCAGCTCCTTGACAGCTTCAATGTAGGAGGCTTCCAGCAAGTTCGCGCCGCGATCCGGCGCTTTCGACCGGACGTTGTTGTTTCCGACTCCCTGCGCGGGTTTTCAGTCGCTGCCTGGCCCGCAGCCTCACTGGCGGGAATACCGATCGTGCACCGCGTCTGCGATGCCTACCTGCTCAGCCCCAGCCTTAATATGCTGTTTGCGAGGCCCGGCTCACCGACCGCCCTCTTCAAGGGTTTGGTCCGCTGGCCGCATCGCAAGCTCGCAAACAGCGTGTCGAGGGTCATCGGCCTCAGTGACGCCATCGTCGATTTGCACCGTCGTGGTGGACTGTTCGAAAATAGCCGGTCGATCGTCATTCCAACTGCTGTTGAAGTCGCCCCGTTGCAACGGACTGCCGGCTCTGGCCCGCTTCGACTGGCGTTTATCGGCCAGCTGATCCCGACAAAAGGCATCGAGGATCTGCTTGCGGGGTTCGTCGCTGCCAATGTGGACGCGACCCTTGATGTCGCGGGTTCTGGCGACGCGGGCTATGTCGCCTTGCTGAAGCAACGCTTCAACGATCCGCGTATCCGCTTTGTTGGCTGGGTATCTGACAAGCGGTCGTTCTTTTCCCGTATCGATCTTTGCCTCGTGCCGTCGCGCATCTTCGACACGCTGCCCACGGTTGTCATTGAGTCGTTCGCCCATCACGTACCGGTCCTCGCCGCCTCGATCGGAGGGATCCCTGAGATGATCGTTCCTGGGCGCAACGGCCTGCTCGCCAACCTGGGCGGCGCTGAGCAGGTTGCTTCGGCATTGCGATCGGTTGCCGCGGACCCGCAATCGATTAGAGACATGTCGACGACGACGGCCGACGCTTCGAGGCGGTTCCTCGATCCTGCCTTGCAGCTGGACCGCTGGGAAGCGGTGCTGGGCGATGCTATGGGGCGAAGGTGAGGGAGTGCCGGCAATGATGCATTGGTTGGCGCGCCGTGTCGCCGGGTGGTTTGCGGCGGCAAGGGGCGCACCGAGCGACGAGGCGGTCATTGCTCGATTGCGTGCTCGTGGGGTCCGGGTCGGTGCGGACTGCCGGGTCTACAGCATGGACTTCTCCACAGAGCCATATCTGGTCACCCTTGGCGATGGCGTCGGCGTTTCGGGCGGCGTCAAGTTCATTACGCACGACGGCGCGGCTCGGCTGAGGAAAGCGGGTAGGCCGAACATCCAGTTACTGGGCCCGATCGTCGTCGGAGCCAACACCTTCATCGGTGAGAACGCGATAATCCTTCCCGGCACGACCATCGGACAAGACTGCATCATCGGGGCGGGCGCAGTCGTCAGGGGAAAGATCCCAGACAATAGCCTGGTCGCGGGCAACCCCGCCAAGGTTGTTGGCCGCGCCAGCCTCTTCCTCGATCGGCTCGAGCAGGGTCCGAACGTGCTCGACACTTTTTCATTGCGCGAGCCGCAACGCCGCGCCGCGATCGTCGCGCATTTCGGCGTCGAGGATCAGCCAAATGAGTGAGGGTACAGGATCGGTCCGCGCGACCGTGCTAGGGGCTATAGCCGAAGCGGCCCGGACAGCGCCTCGCGGCGCCGATCCGTCCGGTCCGCTAGAAGACCTCGGGATCGACTCACTCGAATTCGTTAGCCTTGTGCAAATGGTTGAAGATCGGCTGGGCATTACGCTGAGCGATCAGGATGCAGCAGCGGTGGTCAGTGTCGAGGACTTGCTGGCGCTTTGCGCAACAACCGTCGCACGCGCCGATAGTCCGACGCCGCCCCTCTAGGCAGGCCCACGAACCGCCGATCGTTTCGTCCGAGGCGCCTCCGGGTCAATGGCCCCCGCGATGAGGTACGGCCGCCTGAGGCGCCGGGCCCGCCAGGCGAATGCACGACAATGGCCCTTATGGCAGGCCCCAAAGTTCGGCGATGTCGCTCATGGAGGAAGCCATGTTGGCTTCGCCGTCGTTCCCATAGGCCCAGATAAATCCGACTTTCCAAGTCGGCGGCAATGTCTTCGAGCCGATCCGAACGGCGCATCCCAGACTGCGCCACGAGTGGCACACGACTGCCGGCCGCGTCACTTGGAGTAAGCATCCGGTGAGTGGCGCGGTGGCGTTGGACCTGGGTCAGGCTTGGTCCTGTCATGCGGCATGCACGGCGGTGAGCGCCTTCCCCCAGTTCCACGGCAGGAGATCATGTTGGGGCGGCGCGCTGTAGAACGAAGACACAGCATTCGCGTCTTGACGGCGAGCCGCGGCGAACCGGATGGCTCACGTCCCGCGTCCGCTTCAGCGCATCGATAGTCTGCTCGTAGCCAAGCGGTGCGACGCCGAGGAAGAGGCAGTCGACCAGCACCAGTTGCGCGATGCGGCTCACCATGGCGCCGGCCCGCGGCGCACTTTCCCACGCATGGGTGATGAGGCCCTCGTAGGCCGCCCGCACCAGCGGCGACTCCGGCGGGCCGGTGACCGCTACCGTCAGCCGCCGTTCTGCCGGGCAAGCTCGAGGAACTGCACGGTATCGGCCGTGATCCCCGAAAGCGAAAAGCCCATCGCCACGGTGTGTGCAGGCGACAGCAGCGCCGCTGACCCGGCCCCGTGCGCGTCGGTCAAGAGGAACGCGTTGCGCCCGACGCAGAGCAGATTGTGGTGCAAGTCCTGCGCGACGAAATGGCTGGCGCCGATGCCGAACAGCAGGATGCGCTGCGCCGCATCGAGCGCCGTCACCACCCGCTCCAGCGCCTTGAAGTCGAGGCTCGAGACAGTCTCCTCGATCGCCACGGCAAAAGTCCAAAATCTGAGGTGTCCGCGACAGAACGGACAAAAAGGCAGGCACCTCCTCAGCGCCTGAGTCGCAAAAGTGTTAGGACACTAACATTCGGATTTCAGCGCCGAATTTGCGCCGACCGTTACAGCCAGCGCTCGGCCACAACGACCTCGTCTCCCGGCAGGATCGGGGCCTCGAGGCCACTCGGTATCTTGACCGTCGTCGGGCCGATCTTGCGGTAGATCGTCACCCGCCCGCGGTCGGCGTAGTCCTTGAAGCCGCCTGCGGTGGCAACGGCGGCGCGCGCCGTCATCCCCCAGACGTACGCATACTGGCCTGACGTCGTCACCGCCCCGTCGATAAAGAACGGCCGGTAGGTGGTGATTTCGACCGAGACTTTTGGGCTGATCATGTAGCCGTCGGCTAGCAGGCGGGCAATGCTGCGCTCGGCGGCCGTAATCGTCTTGCCGCGCACCGCAACCGCCCCGGCCAGCGGGAAGCTAATGGTTCCGTTGTCGGTCACCGTGTAGGTGGTGCTCAGCGTCGCATCGCCGTAGACGATGACGCGGAGGATGTCGCCGGTATCGAGAGTGTATTCAGCGGGCGATCCCAGTGGGGTGTTGACGACCCGGTTGACCGCGCATCCGCTCAATGCGGCCGCCAGCACGGCAACAGCGACTAGGAACCAACGCATCAGACGACCGCTTAACAGGAACGCAACTGGACCCAGTCTGCCTCGGCATGGTTAATATCCGCTGAAGTGGCAGCCCCCGGAAGAGCATTGCGCGGCCGGCTTAACCGGTTGCTTACCGTAAAATGTCGTCAAGCAAACCATGACTCTCAGCTCGATCCCCGATCTCGCCTTCGAACGGCGCCCCGCCGCGTGACCCGCCGACGCCTCCTCCGCCCCCTCGCCTACCTGTTGGTGATCGGCCTCGTCGTCGTGGCGGTGGCCCCGATCCAGTTTAGTCCGGTTTCGCCGGTGCCCACCCAGCACGAACGGGCGCCTGCCGAGGTCGGCCTCGTCTTCGCGTTGGCCTACAGCCTTCATCTCGTCCTGATGAGCGTCCTGCTGTTCGCCTCGACCGCGCTGTTTGAGGCCCTGCCAAAGGCCGAGCCCCGCCGCCATGGCTAGCTGACCGATCTAAGGGTCAAGCTCATCGGCTGCGGCGCCGGATTGCTGCTGGGATGCGCACTCGTCCCCCGTCAACAGAAGACCAATACAATTTACGTCAAAGTTAGGCGCTTAACCAGTTCTTAAGCACGACGGCTCAGGCGGCCCTAGAATGTGGTTAGACACTCGGCGAGTTGGGACTTTGTCGAGAGATGGCGGAAGCCGATCAGTTCATCGCCAGCAACGTCCGTCGGGCACGGATCGGGCGCGACGACGTCGTACATCGCCTGTTGCTGTGCGCCATGGTTGCAGCCGTCGAAGGCGGAGTCGTCAGTCTGCTCGTCTTCGGCGTTGCCGTCGCCTACCACCTACTCGGCCTCCATCAGACGGTAGACGCGTTCCACACGGTGTTCTATGCGGGTTATGGACTGCTCACCGGCGCCGTCTACGCAACGTTCGCGGCGATCGCCTGTAGCCGCTTTCTTGAGCGCAGCCTCGAAAGCCACCTCGATGTCCAGCAGTCGTTTTTTTCCTGGACAGCAACGATCGGCCTGATTCTACTGATCGCCTTTCTGTTCGGCTCGATTGGCGATTTCTCCCGCGTCTCGCTGACATCGGCATACTTGGTCGGCATTCCGGTGGTGTTCGGTATCCGACGGACCCTTCGCGCCCGCCTCGACGCGAGGATCCGGCAGGGCGAACTGCATTTCGAAACCATCGCCGTGATCGGCAATCGCATCGATGTCCTCAACTTCCTGCTGGGCGGCGAGCTCTGGCGGCAGGGCCATAAGCTGACCGGCACCCTCTACTTCGAGGACGCACGCGATGCTGCCGGCCGGCTGTCGGTCACCGCACTGTCCGAATTCGCGGCTCGCTCCCTCCGGCAAGGCACAGACAACATCGTGCTCGCCGGCACGCTATCGGAGCTCGACGAGTTCGAGCACATCGTGGCCGAACTCAACCGCTACGCCCTCAATCTGCTTTACGCTCCCGCGGCTCGCAACCGCGCTCTCAAATTCCTCGACGTAGTCGCCGTTGGCCCCCACAATGTGCTTCGCTTCGTGCGCACGCCCATGAACAAGTCATCGGTACTGCTCAAGCGCAGCTTCGACCTCGTCCTGTCGACGCTCGGCCTCGTGGCGCTGTCGCCACTGTTCGCGCTAGTGGCGCTCGCTATCGCAATCGAGTCGCGCGGCCCGATCATCTACCGGCAGGCCCGCCGCGGCTTCAACGGCGACGCCTTCATGATCTGGAAGTTCCGCTCGATGAGCGTTACCGAAAGCGGCTACAAGATGAAGCAGGCCAAAAAGGGCGATCCGCGCATCACCCGCGTCGGCCGCTTCATCCGCGCAAGCTCGATCGACGAGCTCCCCCAATTGGTCAACGTATTGTTGGGCCAGATGAGCCTTGTAGGCCCGCGTCCTCACGCCGTCAGTCACGATGAAGAGCTAAGCCGCGCTCTGGCAATCTACGCCCACCGCCAGCGCATCAAGCCGGGCATCACCGGGTGGGCCCAGGTTAACGGCTTCCGCGGCGAGACCAGCACGCACGAACAGATCGTCGGCCGCACTGATCACGACATACATTATATCGATAACTGGTCGCTCATCTTTGATATCTGGATACTGATCCTGACGGTCTTCTCCATACGCACCCACAAGAACGTGAGCTGACGCAGGCGAGTGGAGCGCTGCTTCTTGAGTCCTTCGCGCACCCCGGACAGCGATGTGTCTGAGCTAGGCCTGACAGCCTATCCTCCGCCAGAACGACATCAGGTCGTGGCGATACGGGAATACCTGCATCGTAATCCTAGACCGTCATTTTAACTGTCGTGCCTTCACAATCGGTGGCTCACATTTGAGTAAAATTTTCGGCGTTCACACTGTCCAACAGTTTAGAACGCTAAGCCATTGAGCCACGGCTTAATTTCTGATCGAACCAAGGCTGGTTTTTGTGCTGCGTAGTAGGTCGTTATGAACATCGCGGTCTTTGGTTTGGGATATGTCGGAGTCACGGCTGCAGCTTGCCTCGCCCAAGATGGCCACCGCGTCATCGGCGTGGACGTGAGCGCCGCGAAAGTCGCAGAAATTAACCAAGGTCGTTCACCGATTACCGAACCGGGCCTGTCCGAGCTGATCGCCAACGGCGTGCGGACGGGCCACATCACGGCCACGCAGGATGTTACCGCTGCGGTCGAAGCCGCCGATCTCGCGATTGTGTGCGTCGGCACGCCAAGCGGTGCCGATGGCGCGCACAACATGATGCACATCGCCGACGTCACGCGTCAGATCGCTGTTTCGATGTCGTCACTGAAGCATAAGCAGGGGAGGCTAACGGTCCTCTACCGCTCGACGATGCGACCTGGCTCGATCAACGAGATCGTCGTATCGATCTTTCAATCCATTTTCGGAGAACAACTCAACGATCGCGTCGAGATCGTTTACAATCCCGAGTTTCTCCGTGAAGCCTCGGCGATCCACGACTACTTCCATCCGCCAAAAATCGTCATCGGCACAGCCGACGGCCGGCCCTCCGCGCGCATGACGGCGCTATATGCCGGCATCGACGCCCCGATATTCGTAACCGGCTATGGGGAAGCCGAAATCACCAAATTCGTCGACAACTCCTGGCATGCGGTCAAGGTGGCCTTCGCAAACGAAATCGGTCGCATCAGCGTACGCCTTGGCATAAGCCCACAGAAGGTGCACGAGATCTTCGTCTCCGACACTAAGCTGAACATCTCGCCCTATTATTTGCGCCCCGGAGGCGCGTTTGGCGGTTCGTGCCTGCCCAAAGACGTAAGGGCACTTCAGCACCTCGCCGGTGACCTCGGCGTTGGCGCGTCGTTGATCGACTCTCTACTCCGCTCAAACGAGGCGCATAAGCGTTTCGCCTTCGAGCTCAGCGAACAGGGACTGCCCGCGAACGCCCGCATCCTCGTTGTTGGCCTAGCCTTCAAAGCCAAGAGCGACGATCTTCGCGAGAGCCCCAATGTCGACCTTGTCGGCAAGCTCCTGCGCGCCGGCCACGCCGTCGACGTCTACGACCCCTTCATCGACCCGGCCCGCATTGTCGGCCAGAATCTAGGCTATGCCTATGTGTATCTGCCAAATGTCGCTGACCTGCTCGTCGACAAGACCTACGCGGAAACGCAGAGCTACGACCTTGTGATTGATCTGAACGGCCAGTCCAAGACGCTCAACGTCTCGACGTCACGTTTCCTCGATATCCACACGCTGACCGGGCATATCACGCCGCATTCTCAAGAGGGACATTCCCATGCTGGCAACCGCGCCAGACGCCGTCACGTCGCCTGAGCCTATTGACCTGGTCATTTCCCATGACGCAGCTGGTCGCGCCTCGGAGCTGCTTGCGCGGCACCCGCTGGCGGGACGCAAGATTCTCATCGTTGTGGAGAATTTGCCAGTGCCTTTCGACCGGCGCGTCTGGCAGGAGGCTACAACGCTACGTCAGGCCGGTGCGAGCGTCTCGGTGATTTGCCCGAAAGGCGAGGGGTATGAGGCAGACTATGAGGAGATTGACGGCGTCCACGTATATCGCCACAGCCTGCCGCTCGATGCCCAGGGCGCGCTTGGCTATCTGTTCGAATATGGCGCAGCCCTGTTCCACGAATTCCGGCTGGCGCTGAAGGTCGCTCGCCGACAAGGTTTTGATACTCTGCACGCCTGCAACCCCCCTGATCTGCTGTTCCTGCTTGCCATTCCGTTCCGGCTTTTCGGCGTCCGCTACATCTTCGACCACCACGACATTAATCCGGAGTTGTACGAAGCCAAGATGAAGAAGCGCGGCTTCTTCTGGCACTTGATAGTCCTGTTGGAGCGCCTCAACTTCGCAGCAGCTCATGTGGTCATCTCAACGAACGAAAGCTACCGTCGGATCGCGATAGAGCGCGGGCGAAAGCGCGCAAACAACATCTTCGTTGTGCGGTCAGGTCCCAACATCTCAAAGCTTCGTCCAACAGAACCCGATGGGGCGCTGCGCAATGGCCGCCGCTATCTCGTCGGATATGTTGGAGTTATGGGAGAGCAGGAAGGGATCGACCTGCTGCTCGAATCCGTGCGTCACATCGTTTACGATCTGGGCCGGACCGATATCCAGTTCTGCCTCGTTGGCGGCGGCACCAGCATCGATGAGCTCAAAAAATTGAGCAACATCCTTGGCGTCTCCGACTACGTGACCTTTACTGGCCGCGCCCCGGACGATTTGCTGTTCCGCGTGCTCTCGACGGCAGACATTTGCGTCAATCCCGACCGGGTCAACGCGATGAACGACAAATCGACCATGAACAAGATTCTTGAATACATGGCCTTCAGCAAACCGATCGTGCAGTTCGACGTGACCGAGGGGCGCTTCTCTGCGCAAGACTCTTCACTCTACGCCAAGCCGAACGATCCCGCGGACTTCGCCGGCAAGATCATCGAGTTGCTGGCCGACCCTGCACAACGAACCTGGCGCGGCGCACTCGGCCGCGAGCGCGTCGTGCAGGCCCTGTCGTGGGATTACGAAATTCCCAAGCTCATCTCGGCGTACCAACAAGCCGCCTTGCGCTAGTTCCGCAGGCCATGGTTGGACGAGGTGGTAATATGCTCAGCAGACTGAGGTGGTATGCGCACCGCCTTCGCCGAATGTCTCCCGCGGAAGTTGTCTTCCGCGTTCGCGAGCAGGCGCTGCACTTAGCCGACCGCCGCATGTCCTTTTCGTGGGGTTCGTTTGAGCCGTTCCCAGGTCCACTTTCAGGCATCCCGTCGCTTGACCTCGACGCCGCCGAGTCCCTCGTCGATGACGCCGCCAAGACACGCAACCGGATCGTTGGGAAACAGTTGCACTGGCTGGGCCAGTCCTGGCCCCCGATGGGCGCCGGTTGGCTGGATAGTCTCTGGACGCTCGACCCCGTGTCGAACGGCCATTGGCCCGGCGCCGGTACCAAGGCGGGCTATCGGAGCAAAGGCCAGCGCGGCGATGTGAAACTCGTCTGGGAACCCAATCGGCTTCAACTCCTCCACCCCCTGGCACTACTCGCCGCGCATGGTGACGCTGCCGCGGAGCAACTAGGCTGGACGATCATCGAGGCATGGATGCTCGCCAATCCTCCGTATCAGGGTGTCAATTGGAGTTCCGGTATCGAGGCCGCGAGCCGCGTCGTATCCGTCTTAGTCTTTGTATCCGGCTCCAAGTCGATGGACGCAATGAAGTCCGACAGATTGCGCCGCTTCTTTGCGGGACATGCCCGAGCTCTGTCGCGGTATCCGTCGCTTCATTCATCGTCCAACAATCATCGCGTTGCCGAACTCGGCGCGCTGTTCTTTCTCAGCATAAGTGCGCCGGAGCTTCCTCTAGGCGGAAACGACACGAGCTCGCTTCTGGCCGAGATTGAAGTCGAAATCACTCGGCAGTTTCACCCTGACGGCGTCGGCACCGAACAATCCCCCACCTACGCCGCCTACAGCCTTGAATGGTTTATCCTCGCTGCAGCCGTAGCCAAGTCTGCTGGCATCGAGATCTCGCAGACATATCGTGACCGAATGGCAGCGGCCGCCGAACATATGATCTGGCTGTTCGATGAGGTCGGCCACCCACCTCGCATTGGCGACGACGACGAGGGCCGCGTCCTAGCGCTCGGCATGGAGCCCGAGCCCCGCTACGCTGCATCTGTTGCTTCGATGGCTCTGCGCTGGCTTGGCCAGGCCGAGCCAGACGCTGCACTTCGCGACCCAGCTCTGCGTGATTTCGTTCACCCAGTCGCATCACCTCTAACCCGCGAGCCACCAACAGGCATCCGCCACTTCATCAATGGTGGCTACACAGTAGTGCGCCGGCCCACATCTTTTGGTCCGATGGTCCTGACCATCGACCACGGTCCATTGGGCTTCCTATCTATCGCTGCTCACGGACACGCCGACGCCTTGTCGATTACACTGAGTTGGGGTGACGAGCCTGTATTTGTTGACGCTGGAACATTCCTCTATCACGCCGGCGGCGATCAGCGGGATCGCATGCGTGGCACCGGCGTGCACAACACGCTGGCGATCGAAGCCGCCGACCAAAGCCACATTGTCGGTCCGTTCGCCTGGTCCGACCATGCCAAATCGCAACTCATCTCCCATGACCGTAACTCGCTCGCTGCGGCATGCCTTGGCTGGCAGAAGCGTTTCGGCGTGGTCCACGAGAGGCGAATCAATTGGCAATTTGGGAAGGTCAGCGTAGAGGACCATTTAATCGGTACTGCACCGACCACCTTGAGCTGGACGTCAGGCCTCTCGCTAGCCCCCGGCTGCAAGTTCGAAGTAGTCGGTACCGTTGCAAATATCGAGACATCGGGCGGACGGCGACTAGTGCTGCGCAGTGAAACCGCTTGGCGCTTGGCAAGGTCGATTTACTCTCCCGCCTTCAACCACATCGAAGAGATCGACCGGCTCGAGCTAAGAGGCGATTATGGAGCTACCCAAACGCGCTCCCAGGTCACCGCTTTCAGCATCGAGTTGATGAAATGAACCTGGCAGGACGCGTCCGGCGGCGCTCGACTTAACGGCGGTTCACGGCAGCTGCATGGGCCCACGGCACCAGCAGCCGATCAATATACGTCCGTGCATCAAGCTTCTCGTGGTGAAACGCTCGCGCCGCCCGCCCAAGGCTCTCACGCAGAGCCGCATCGCCCGCCAGCATCTGCAAAGCCGCCTGTAGACCGGCGACATCGCCGGGGTCGACCAACAGCCCCGTCACTCCGTCCTTGATCACTTCCGGTGTCGCGCCAACCGGCGTCGCGACAACGGCAAGTCCTGCAGCCATCCCCTCAATTACCGACATCGGCAAGTTCTCGTCGTAGGACGGCAGCGCCAAAATGTCGGCCTTCCCAATCAGCCGTTCGACATCCTCAGGCCCGACCCAACCGGGGATCATGAGTCGATCTTCGATCCCGAGCGAGCACGCTTGCTGCCGTGTCCTGTCGATCTCGCCATCACCAGCAATCGTCGCTGTCCAGGGCAAGTCCGCTGGCAATTTCGCCAGCGCCAACAGCAAGTCCGGTACACCCTTGCGCTGGCCCAGTTTCCCGAGGAATAGAATATTAGGGACTGCACCCGAACCGGCTGACCTCGCCCGCCTCTGAGTGGCGTTCGCCACGACGAAGATGCGGTCAGCCGTTTCAGGCACATGCGATACGACCATGTCGCGCCAGACTTCGCCCAAAACGATGATCGATCCGGCATGCCTAAAAAATGAATCCACCGCGCCCCGAACGACGGCAGGAAGACTTGGCCAGAATTTGTGAAATCGCGACCCGTGCAAATGGATCACATAGGGAAGGCCTGACACGCGGCAAATCAACGAGAGGATAAGCTTGCGATAGGTCGACGCATTCGCTCCCAGGTTCAGATGGACAACATCCACCGACCGCGTGAGCGCTCCTACCGCAATGCGAAGGGCCGCGAACGGTATATTGCACAAGCTCCCGACGACATGCGTTCCGCGACTGACCACAAACGTCAGCTTTGCACCCTCATTCTGCGCGCCGGGCACTCGCAATTGGTCGACGACGCGGTCGATACCGCCGGCACCGCCCTGCCCGAGCGGCGTCACCACCATGACCCGCAATGCATCGCTACCTTGCGGTTGGTTGTTCATTCAGGGGCCGCTTGATGACGACGAGGCGTGCCAGCGGCAGCGCGCTCAAAGTTCTCGACAACTTGAGCCTCGAGCTCTGATCTCTTGGGCAGACTTGGAATTGCGTTCGAAATGGCCGGCTCGTGCGGATCTTGCACACGCGTAGCACCAGTACGCACATTCAGCAGGGCCAGATAGCGATCGCCGATCGTTTCGACGCTGAAATCTGCCGCACGCTGCTTCAGCAACACCGCGTCAGTCGGCCTTTCGAGTACTCGCTCCATCGCATCGGCCAGCGCCTCGTGGTCTCCAACGGGCACAAGTGGGCCGAACACACCGTCGCGAAGGATCTCGCGTGGACCATACGGCGCATCGGTCGACACGACAGGGATACCCACCGCCATCGCCTCCACCAACACGTTGCCAAATCCCTCCGTGATCGATGTCAGGACGAAGAGGTCGAGCGCCTCGTAGCAACTCGCGAGGTTATCCACATATCCAGGCAGCAGCACGCGGTCGCTGATCCCTAGCGTCGCTGCGAAGGCGACAAGCTCATCCCGCAGCGGCCCCTCGCCGAAGATCACAAGTCGTGCGGGCCGCTTCGTGCGGAGCACGGCGAAAGCTCGCAAGAGCGTAAGTTGATCCTTCACTGCGATCAGACTGCCGGCAGAACCTATCACAGGACCGTCACCCATCGTCGAAAGGTCCACGCGCCAGCGCTGGGACTGGGGGTGCGTACCTTCCGCCTGCAGGAACGGGTTGTTGATGGTGATGACCTTGTCGGCGGGAAATCCACGCGCAACGAGGTCGCGCCCAACGCCATCGGAAACCCCGACAACCTTGGTCGCGCGCCAGGCAACAAGCCTAGACAACATGATCGCCAACCGTGCACCGAGACCGTTTTGCCCCATCGCTGAAGCGGCATGAACGGTCGGGAAGAACCGCGCCACGCTCGCCGACAACAGCAAGACAAGCGTCATAATCAAGTTCGCGAATTCTGGGCCACTATAGACTGCATCGGGCTTAAGCCGGCGAATGACCATAGTGCTGCGGACAAGTCCCCGAAGAGTACCAATCTTCCCAAAGCGACCGCCATTCTGGGCAAGCTTCAAATCGACGACGCAAACCTTGCTGGAAACAAGCGCTGCATTCGGTCCCTCGGCATTCCACGTTAGAAGCGTCACGTCCTGCCCACGACCGGCAAGCTCGCTGGCCATCAATACAAATACTCGCTCGGCGCCGCCGCCCCTGAGACTGGGGACATGAAAAACGATACGCTGATTCATGCTGCGCGACTGTCCGCCTTGCGCCTCGGCTCCGGCGTCCCACGCAGATCGCGGAACAGACCCAGCGCAATAGCAAGCGCGGTCCCCGCCAATGCTCCGCCGATGCCGCCGATTATCGCCATCACCGGAAGGCTTGGCGGCCATGAGCGGCCGGGCGGCGGCACCGCTGTCGAGATCGTGCGCACATTTGTCGTGCTGATCTGCTCGAGCTCGGCAACCTGGCGTTCACGGGCGAGGAAGTTCTCGTAGACCGAAGTCTTTGCTGCCGTTTCGCGTTCAAGCTCGCGCAACTTCACTTGCAAATCGCCATCTGAAAAAGTGGCGTTCGAAAGCGTATTCATCTGCTTGGACAACGCGGCGACCACGGCGGCCGATTGGTCCGCCTCAGCCTTGGCGACCGCAATGGTTCGCGCTAGCTCTTTCTGGATCAGCCCGTTCACAACAGCAAGTTCACTCTTTAGGCTCGTTATACGAGGATGGAGCGGACCATAGATCATGGATTCGGAGCTAAGCTGCTGCTGGGCAGCGGCAGCCTTGTCTCGCAGCGCTGTGAGCGTCGCAGAAGCGGCCACATCGGAGCGCGCATTGGCATCGCCCGCCAGCAATGCCTGATAGTCGACCTGGGCCGCCGTAGCGCGCGACTGCGCCGCTACGAACTCGGCATTGAGTTGGGTCAGCGACTGCGAAGTGACGAGCTGACCATTGCTTGACGCAAGATTGTTGTCGCGCCGGAAAGCCTCGACACGCTGCTCGGCAGTCTGGACGTCGGTCCGCAACTGGACTAGGCGCGCGTCGAGCGCACTCGCAGCCCGCGCTGCACTGTCGGCCTCATTCGCAGCAAGCTCATCCTTGAATGCCTGGATCATTGCGGCCGAGATCGCGATTGCCTTGTCGGTCACCTCCGAGGAAACGGACAGCGACGTCACAAACGACTTCTCATCAATCTGGGTCGATACGTGACCGGCGAGGGCGGCCATGGCGGCAGCCTGCGGATCACCCACCGTCTTGGTACCACCGAACAGCAACTTCAGGTCGAAACCATCAGGGTTGTAGAATTCGGGGTCATTGGCGAGATCGAGATCGGCCACGACGCGCTTCATCACGTTACGCGACGTGAGGATACGAACCTTGCTGCCGGCGACCAGGAGCGCATTGTCGAACTGACCCTTTGAGGCAAACAGATTGTCGTTGAAGAGTTGCAGATCGGCCGGGTCGATGAGGATGTCGGTCGTCACTGTGAAGCGCGGTTTGGAAATGGCCGAATAGATCGCGCCAGCCGCCCCCCCAACGACTGCGAGAATGGCTATCGCCAGCATGCCGGACCGCAACCAGACGCTGACGCGGCGCAGATCCAGCTCGAGGAAGTCACCGATCTTTTCGACTGTCACCGCATCGGTGGCGGGCTGCTTGGATACGGCCGATACCGTGGCGCTGCTTTCGCCGCCCACACGCGCATAGGAACTCGTGCTTATCCTCGCGGAAGCTCGTTCAGGGGTATCGGAAACCGCCGTCATCCGTTAACGCCTCGTTATCCAGCAAATCGTATGTTCGCAGGTACCACGAGGCTTGCTAACCCGCGTCAGCTAAGGCGGATCGTGGTTAAGCTTGCGGCCCCTCAGGCGGACACAAGGCGAGCCGTGCAGCGATCGGCCACACCCCGGGTTTTGAGCGACGTCCGGCGTGAAAATGCGCAGACGCTACTCCTGTTTCTGAGCGCCGGTCTCGCATTTGTGATGCGGATCGCAATCTCTTCCCAAGTTCTGAACAAGGTCGTCAACTACACGAGCGAGGGCGGGTCTTTCCTCGTGAAGTTGCACGTCGGGACCTATGCAGTCCTCGTGGTGCTGTTCGTTGTACTATTTTCTCGCCCGATCCGGCTTCAGGGCAGTGAAATCCCGAAATTTCGGACCCTCGTGCGTTTTTCCGCAGTCCTCATCTTGCTCACGGCGTATCTGTTTGCCGCGGGACGAAGCGGATCATCAGGCTTCCTGCTCGACAGCTACCTGACAGGCGCAGCTGCTGGGTTGATTGTCCTAGCCCTTGGTCGGGACTCGCGCAGACTACTCGGCGAATTGGTCCTTTGGTTACTCGTCGCCAGCGCTACAATCGGCATCATCGAGGCGCTGTTCGAAATCCGCCTTCTGCCCTACGACAAGGTAGAGGAAAGCTTTCGACCCATCGGACTCACAAGTCATCCGCTCGCGCTTGGCGCGCTTTGCGCGACGGCCGTTGGCTTCGTCATTTTGACGCGATGGCGGCTGTGGATACGCATCGCAGTCATCCTCATTCTGCTGCTCGGCTGCGCAGCATCCAGCGCCCGCCTAGCTCTGCTGATCTCCGGCTTCGAGTGCCTCGCCCTGCTGCTCCTGGTTCCTTGGTCGCGCCTCACTCCGGCCGTCGAACGGCGCGCCAAGTTTGCGGCTCTCATTATTACGTTGGTGCTCGGAACAGCCCTGATTGCTGCCCTATTCGCCGCCGGCCTATTGAATCGCTTCCGGGACTCCTTGTTCGACGAAAGCTTCATGGCCCGTATTACGATCTACCAAGTCTTCAACTACGTGAACTGGCGGCAGATCCTTTTCGGTATGGACGTCAACGAACTGACGGCCCTCGTTAACGAGAAGTTGAAGATCAAGTTCATTGAAAGTACCCCAGTATTCCTGATCTTGGTATTTGGGGCTTTCGCGGCCGCCATTTTCGCGATCTCGTTCTTTTGGATGCTGCGACGTTTGCTAACTGATACGCGACGCCCGGCGCTGATCGCGACGGTCACCTACCTGGTCCTCTCACTTTCTAACAACGCCCTGTCCACCAAGACGCCAGAGATCCTAATTCTCACGGTCTTGCTGCTCGCCTTTGCCGGCCCGTCGACGGGCGAGACGCCCGCCCAAGGCGCGGAACGCGCGAAAGCGTCTGTTGGGCCATCACCCTCTCCTATCAGGTAGGCCACTTAGCGATACGCTACCGGCGCAGCGTACCCACGCTGTCGACGACCTCAATCCGCCCAGCCCTGTTGAGCGTGTGAATGCCGCGGCCTGGCCAGGCTGCTCCAGCCTTCACCGGCCGAGGTCGTTCGAACCGCACACCGGCGTCGTCGAGCCGTGCCAGTGTCATCAGACCTAGGCCATTGCCATAGCCGCCTCGACCATCCTGAACCGGCAACACCGGCTGCTCCCCGATCGAGTTAATCATCGCTCCACCCGGCCTCGCTGCGGACAAATCGATCGCAAGCGGATTGTCGCAATGCGGCTGCCATGGTCCGCGGAGTGAGGTCGCGGTGAAGACGCAGAGTGTGTCGGAAGCACTGCCCTCCCCCAGACGCTCGCTGGCGAACAGCCAATAGCGCCCATCGCGGATTAGAAGCGTGGCATCGTTAACGTCCCGGTCCGCCAGCAGCACTGCATCACGGACCCAAAGGTCGGGGAACTGTTCCGCCCGATAGAGCACAAGCTCCCTTGCGCCACTGCTCTCTGGCAGCATGAACATATCGCCCTGATGGGCGAATACTTGCGGGTACGAGAGGTGGTGGGGCTCCTCGAGCACAATGCGAGGGGTGCCGAATGCGCCGTCGTCGTCAAGTTCGGCCACCGAGATGACGCCCCGGGACGTCGAATAGGGATACTCTTCGACAAAAAGGTAGTGACTGCCGCTGCGCTCGACAACGAAAGGGTCAGCATAGAAGCGCTGCCCATCATCGGGCAGAATCGTAAATGGCACGCCATTCAACTGACCCGTCTCCGCGACACCGGGTCCGTCGATGCGTCGATATCCGACCTGCCAGTAGAAGGGGCGCTGACGGGTGACCTTTGCCAAAAGACGCGCAGAAAGTCCGGCGACAAGCGCTGAGAGATAAGTGGGCGTAAGCGGGGGTGCGGCCGCGGGTTGCGAAATTTCAGCAGTCAACGGCACAAGGCGCCCGGCGAAATGGCGACGAACGGTCTGCGCCAGGACCGAGATGGCCCCTTCGAGCACGCTATTCGTCACCCGTGACAGCCAGATCCTATCACCCAGCATCGGGCGTGCGACACCGACGGCGACCCCATTGAGCCGGGTGGTCAACTCGACATGCGTCGCACCTGAAAACACATCGGCAATAGCCAAGCCCAATTCCCGTTGTCCACCGAACTCGATCGTCACCACGGGCACGGCTCGAACGGCCGAAGCGGCCGATAGGTCGATCACGAGGTCCGGAGTGCCATCGAGGGGTGGTATGCCAACCGCGGACTGGGCCGCGAGTGGCGGGCCGGCACGCCAGCCCTCGATCACCAGAAGCCGATCCATTGCACCAACTACCGGCGCATCGGCGCATTGCCCGCCGACAACATAGCCTGCGCCCTTCAGTCGGGCCGCGAGAGCAGCATGCCAGTGTCGCACGGTGTCGACGACTATTAGAACCTTCTTCGAGTGGGCATCGTCTGGAACGCGAGGCAAAACCATTCTAGCCTTTCGCTGCGCTGACCTTGGCGCGCGCCAGGCTCACAAGCCCCACCGTCTCGTCGAACCGGAACACGATGTTAAGTCCGACAAACGCCAGGACACCTGCGCCGCCACCGACGATGAGCCGGATGATCGCCGCCTCATTGACGAGGGTAACGCTGGCAAAGCTTGCCAGTCCGCCCGCAACTGCCGCTATGAGCACCGAAACTCCAAGCTCACGCCAAGGAAGGGGCACATGCGTCAGTCGCTCGCTGATGAAAAAAATAGCGACCAGGCTGCTGAGCGCCCCCGCCAACAGGGCGATCGCGGCCCCATTCGCGCCTAGGCTGGGGATTAGCAAATAGGAAAGCCCGATCGTCGCCAGCGAACCAACTACCGTGCCAATGATGAGGAGGCGCGACTTCTTGTGCGCGAGGATCATCGTTCCGTAGACAAACGTGGTAACGTTGGAGGCGACGACGCTCGCCGCGATGACGGGGAAAAGTAGACCAAACTTGCCGTGATACCCGACCGGGAGCAACATCAGCGTCAGCGGATCGGATAAAGCGACAAGCATCGCCGCCGCCGGCAAAATAAGCCCGAGCATAAGCGCAAGCAATTGCGACAGATACCGCGCCGCGGCGTCCGGTCCGTCGGTATCAAAGCGGCTTACCGCTTCCGGGAAAGCCCCCATGTTCACGGCATTGCCCAGCATGTCGATGGGCTGACGCCCGAGCGCATATGCCGCTGCAAAAATCGCGACGCTTCCGGCGTCGTAGTAGACTTTGAGGACGATCCGCTCGAAATTGTTGAGGCCGAAGCCGACGACTGCCATCGCGATTAGTGGCAGCCCGAGCGTCATGAATTCGACCCAGGTGAACCGCGCAGGACCGGCAACTATCCGTGGCGCAGCAACGTATCCCGCAACAAGTCCCGCGAGGAGCACACCGGTGCTCGAACCCAACGATACCGCCGCGAACGAACCTGGAAAAAACAGTATCGAAACGACCGGCAGTGCCAATTGCAGCGACGCGCGCAGGAATTCAAGCATCGAATAGGCGACGTGACGCTGCTGCATCTGCAGAGTTATCAGCGCGTACCGGTTCACAGCGCCCGCGACGAGATATGCACCGACCGCGGTGGAAAACTCCACCATTCGCTCGGGCACCACCATGGCGCTGACAGCGGTTGAAAGCACCAACGCTACGATCGTACTCATCAGAAGGATGCGGCCGGCGAGGGCGAGGCTTCCGCTGGTGACGTCGCCCTTCCCACCGAGCCGTAACAGGGCGGTTCGCAGCCAGTTGGTGACCGCGACATCCGTCATCTCGCCTACAGTGACCACGAGCGCCAGTAGGCCATACTCATCGAGGTTGATCAGCCGGGTGGCGATCACCAATACAAGCAATGCCGAAATACGGGTCGCAAAAATCGCGGGGGCGTAGATGAGTGTCGAACGCAGCAAGGGGTTCGTTCCGCTGGGAGGGCCTAATCGGCTGGAATATCCGCAGGCGACGGGGTCTCCTAACGAAATGCTCTCGAAAGGTGAACGGCCGGCGCGTGCGCTATCGGGTAGCCAGGCCGAGAGCGGAAAGTAGCCCTTGATCGGGGACCGCCGATCCACCCCTCTGAATTACCGACATGCCGAAAGGATTGGAGAATTCCCAGACGGCCCACGGGATATGACGATCTTCGGCCTCGACGCGAACGGCCTCGATATAGCGCGACCTGTCGGCCTCGAATGCACCGCGAGAGTAGTCTCCGGAAAGGAGGCCGGCACCGAATTCGCCCATCAGCAGGCGGCTTGTCGGGATGCCGTGCCTCTTCGCCCAGTGCTGCGCGTCATCGAAGCGCGATCTCACCTGTGCGCGCCCCCAATTGTCCGCAAAATACTGGGCAATTCTTGGCGTTGCCGCCTCTAGCTTCGTTGCTTCCTTCGCAGGGTCCAGCCCCGCCTCCTCCATGTGAGACTTCAGCCCTCTGGTAACGGTCTCAGCCGTCCCCACATCGGCAGGCCATGGCAGGCCGGAGAGAAACTCGTCGTCGCTCGCGAGCCCTTGGTGGGTAAATTCGTGTGGCTCGTAAAAGTGGAAGCTGTAATAGATGCCGTCATCATCGAAGCTTGGATCGAGATCGACGAGACCTGTGATGCTGCCGCCGCAGGCTCCTGTCGCGACAATGGTCAGCTCCTTGCTCACCGTCCGAATGCGCTGGACCGTCGCCTCCATGATCCTTTGCCACTCAGGATTCCCCTGCCCCTCGCAGGGGTAAAAGGCGGGTTCATTGTAGGGCTCGAAAGCCACGCGATCCGTGCCGATCGCAACGATCGTCTCAGCCATATCGCCTGCCAAATCGAGGTAGATCGCCGCCCCTTCGCTCGCCATCCCACCTTCTATGAACGCCGAGCTGTATCGAGGCACCTGCACGACTGCATGAAGATTGAGCACGACCTTAAGGCCCTGTGCAGTGATCCGCTTGACTGCATCCGAGATAACCTTCACCGCCTCCCGGCGGCGATCGCCACTGCTGGCGAGCAGCGGCCCCGGATCTATGGTGAGTCTCACATAGTCGAAACCCATCCGTCGAATACTTTCGAACACGTCGCCCGGCGGCCAGTCACCTAGATCGCGATAGCCGCTGAGCCACTCGTTGACGCTCCGATAGGGCGGCCACTTGTACGAGCCGTCCTTCTCGACCGGGGACCAGTTGAGCCACTCATGCACATTTACCCCGCGATGCAGCTCGAGCACGGCGGCGTCGGAGCCCGCAAGCATTGCCAGCCAGAGGGTTGCGATTGCCAGCGGATGTAGCAGCGAAACGCCGCTCAAGCGGTATCGTTTGAAAGCCTGTCGCATTTGAAAGGATCGTGTCCCATGGCGTGGTGTAACTGAGGCTGGGCCTCCACGCTCTCCGGCAGGGCCGGGATGATCAGCGCGCCAACGCTGGCAGGCTGACGAGTGGATCATCGCTGATCTGGGCGATGGTTTCCAGCGTCATGTATCTTGATCTTTGCACGGCCCACTCGTCGTTCTGCTCGAGCAGGATGGCGCCGACGAGCCGGATGATGGCGTCGTCGTTGGGGAAGATGCCCACGACCTCGGTTCGGCGCTTGATCTCACGGTTGACGCGCTCGATCGGGTTGGTCGAGTGCAACTGGACCCGATGCTCCTTGGGAAAGGTCATGTAGGCCAGGACGTCGATCTCGGCCTCGTCCATGATGGTGGCGAGCTTG
>JANXSI010000365.1 GCA_025352765.1 Devosia sp.
GGAAATGCCAGCGCCGGATTACGCTCAATAATGCCATGTCGATCACTCCCAGTTCCCCCGACCCAACAGCCAGCGGAACGATCAAAACATGGGTCAAATCTCAGTGAAAACTTGCGCCCCTAAAGGGTCAGATCTCGGTGACAATCAACACGACACCTTCAACCCGCGACGGGATCTCACGCTGCGCTCACTGACCGGCTCCGCGCCAGCCCCCGTCGCCCAACCGGGCCAGATCGGCCAAACCAACCGCCCGAGTCTCCTTCAGGCTGGATAGAAGTTGGGGGCAACGTCACTTGGTGCGCCTCGCGTATGGTAGCGATGACTTTCACCAAGGCGTTGCTGCATTTCTCGCAAAGCGCCCAGCTAAGTGGACTGGAACCTAGCAGGCTTCTCTATTAGGCGGGATTACCTTGCAGTGCGCGCTTTTCGGGGTAGGCTTCGCACACGCATTGGTGACAGCGAACATGCAGAGGGAAGTAAGTAAGGCAATACTTTGGCACCCCGTTCGTAGAACCAAGTCTAGCCCACGATACCCAACTGGATGATAATCCTAGTTAGCCATTACAATTCTCTGAATGGCCAGCAGTTTCTCGCCATTAGCCCGCCCAGCGCGGGGAAGTTCTACCATTAAGCCCTTCCGAATTGCGGTGGCAAGGCACAGGTGCTGCAGAATAAATGTTGTTGAGAGCAAGTCTGCTAAAACGCTGCTCCATGTGAGCTTCGGCTGAAGCTCAGGCGCGATCATTTCGGCACTAGCAACATACTCGCCAAATGCTTCTATGATCTCTCGTCCGCGCTTCAGACCCGCCGAGTTACCCCCTAGGGCAATTATCGTGTCATTTGGCTCTACCATGAAATTTTGTCCGTGGATGAAGTTCTCGGTCTCGGAAGCAATCGCCACAAGACCTCCTGCCTCATGAAATTTTGACACTCCGTACTCGGCTGTCGCTAGGTCCGGCCCAGCGCCAAGGATAAATAGCTTGCCCTGTGAGTTCATCTTCGCCGCCATTGCTTCCGCCCGTCCGCGAGCGGCGATGAGTGAGCTTGGTAGGGCCTCTAGAATTTTTGCCACTTCCCCTGCCTGCTCCTTGGACCACGCCAACGCGAGCTGAGACAACGCAAGCACGGTCATCGTATAATCCAGCGTGTGTGGAGTTTTCCGCGACAGTGGCTCGAACGGTAGTGCGATGACTTCGCTCGCCGCTTGCGCCAGACTGCTTGCACCATTGCACGTGATGGCAATGACGCGTGCGCCGCGCTCTCGTGCTACCTTTGCGGCTTCAACGGTGCGGCGGGTGCTGCCGGAAATTGAGGTCAGTACTACGGTATCGGTCGGTACGAAACGAGTGAAGCTCGCGAGCGTCATTGAGGTAGAGGCGACGACGTCAATGCCCAAACATTCAAAAAAGCCACGCAGAGCCGCCGGAGCAATTGCCGAATCCCCGCATCCGCCTGCGAACACTCTACCCGACGGGAGCGAAACGGAAGCGGCTCGCTTAGCCAGCGGTTGGACGGAGGCAGGTAGAATGTCTGCCTGCGCAGCGATTTCCCGCGCCATCATTTCATTCATCGCATCACCTCGAATGGAATATCTGTCTGCCTAGTTCCCAGATCGATTGTGGGGGCAGCGGCCCGTATTCGGTTAAAAGCGCTGAGATTAATGGCGCTGGGACAACCTCGAGCTCAGGGGCGCGCGTATCTGCCCGCTCCAGGCCCTGGATCGAAAGACCGCTCAACAGGGGATGATCGTAACTACGGATTGCGGGATCCGGCCGATGCCCCTCGTAGCTGCGCATATCAAGCTTGAGAATATCGCTGCATCCATAAATTTCAACGCCCAGCTGTTGCGCCAGCCGAGCGATCATTCGGCTACCTATGGTGTTAAGAAAACTGCCATCTGCTCGAAGCGTTTCGACTCCGAATAGCGCGGCATCACAGGCCCGGAGGCCATATTCGATAGCCGCATCCGGAAGATAGCGTACCCCAATTCCGAGTGGCAGAAACTCTTCCAGATACCTGGCACCCCCGGCAATACTGCGGCTCTCGGGTACGACAACGACGAGCTCCTGGTTCTGCTCTGCTAAGGCGATGACGATTGCCGAAACCGTGCTCGAGTAGTCGAATGCCATCACGCCCTTGCTGCCAGCTAGATGTTGAATTGCTGCCGCCACTAACGCGCGCTTTCGATCTCTTGCTCCGATAGTCCAGCTTTCTATCCGCTGTCGCAACACGCCTGCCTGCTCGTCGGCCGACAGGGCGTCTATCCCTGCAAGTAGCAACGCAAGGCTGTTGCCGATAATGGGGGTATCGTATCCGCGTGTTCTAGCGATGAAGTCAGCCGCCATTCGAGCGCGAGTAAGCGCCTCCTGACGATCGGCGACGGTATCAAGAATGTGCAGAAGTAGCGCATTGCCAAGAGCCACGTGCTTGCTGGCGCCAAGTACTCCCTCGTCTACGATTTGCCAAAGAAACTGCATGGTAGCTTCGTCGGGCTCCGAAAGCCCCGAAGCATTTAACTCAGTGATGTGCTGGAAGCGTCTCTCTGGCATTGTGCAGCTCATTGTTAAAGAAAGTAGCGACCAGACTGGGCAACCAAATCCTCGACCGCCTCTCGCCGAGGCATCGCGGTTTGCGCCCCGAAATCAAGCGTTGCCAGGGCGGCTGCGGCGTTGGCGAATTGCAGGGCATCTGTAGCGTTGGCGCCCTCGAGTCTTCGTGTCAAATAGGCGCCCGCAAAGCAGTCTCCGGCGCCTGTCGTATCGATCGGTCGTACATCAAAGCCCGGAACGTCGGTAGCGCCCTCGGCGGATATCCTGCGACAACCAGCAGCGCCGAGGGTGATAATGATCTCGCCGTTTGGCCTTAGTAGTCCGGGGTGTAGGGAAGTACCTAGCGCAGCCGATGCAGCCTCAGCACCTTCCCGATTGAGGAACAGCGTGTTGACGAAAGGCAAAATTGTCGAGACGCGCTCGGGTGCGTTCTGAACATCCGGCGGCTCAAGATCGAGTGAGGTCGTCATCCCGCGGTCGACGGCCATCTTGAACGCCATGGCCGTTAGATCGGGCGACCCATAGGTGGAATGCACGTGCCTAATGCCTTCGAAAGCTTTGGGAACCAAATCGCCCGGCAACGGGAGGTAGGCTTCGGTCTCCAGTCTAATGAGGGACTTTTCCCCGGAGGGTGAGAGCAGCACTACGCACATGAATGTGCTCACCCCTTTACGCTGAACGACAAAGCTAAGGTCGACTCCGTCGGCACCTAGTCGTGCCAGAGTCTCGGCACCCTGAGCATCATCGCCCACCGCGGCAATCAAACGAGCGTTGCGGCCAAGCCGTGCAAAGGCCACGGCGGCATTGGCCGCCATTCCCCCCGGCTTTTGCCCGATGTTGCGACCAGCGATTTTCTGGTCGAACCCCGGAATAAATGGCACCGCAATGTAGAGGTCTACATCGAGATCGCCGACGCAGATGACATCGGGAAGGCTCAACGCTTGAAACCCCAGATTGCCTTGAACGCGCCTGTCGAAGCAACCGAGGCGACCAGGAGAATACCGATTACTCCCAATTGCCACGCTGCCGATATATTAGCGAGCTGCAGGCCAATCTGTAATGTCGTTATAACCAGAATAGCGACGATGGTTCCGGGAACGCCCCCGGTGCCGCCGAAGATGTGCGTGCCCCCTAGTACGGCAATTGTTACAGCCAAGAGTTCCATGCCCGTACCGGCATCTGGGCGTGCCGAAAGGAACCATGACATCGATATAACGCTACCCACTGCTGCCAGCACGCCGCTCAGCACATACAGCCCGATGCGCACTCGTGCCACGTCGATACCTGAAAGATAAGCTGCTCGGTCGTCATTTCCCGAAGCGACGATATGCCGGCCAATGGTCGTTCGTGTCAGCATTACGTGCAGGATCACTGCGACGGGTAACAGCACAAAAACGAAAGCGTTGGGCAAACCAAGCGTAGTACCCTGGCCCAGCCAGGCGAACTCCGCAGGGAAATTGCCCATGGGCTTCCCTTGTGTGGATGCCAGCGCCAGGCCGCCATAGACGAACATTGTGGCAAGGGTAGCGATCAACGAGGGAATTCGCAAAACGTTCACCAGCACACCGTTCACAAGTCCAAGCAGGCCGCCTAGCACTATCCCAATCGCACAGGCGGGCCAGACTCCTAGCCCAGATATAAGCGCCCCCACACACACGCCAACGAGCGAGACGACGGCGCCTACGGATAGATCTATACCCGGTCCGCCGGCGAGGATGATTAGCGTCTGTCCCAGGCCGAGCAGCCCGAGGATCGGTACGTACTGCAGCAGATATGGCACTGTGCTCGATTGAAGGAAATAGGGCGATAGGAGGCTCATCACCACTACAGCCACCAGCCAAAGTCCGATGAGCAACAGCAAACGAGCTCGCAGTGGATCACCTTGAAGGCGGGTCGCGAGGTTGGCTATCATTGCGTCCTCAGATTGTTACGATTGCGGATGGCATCGACCGCCAATACCAAGATTAGAAGGCCACCAATGACGACCGCTTCCCAAAGCGACGAGACGCCGATCAATACGAGCCCGTTCTGGATGATACGGATGAACACGACGCCGAGTAAGGTCCCCAACAAACTGCCAACTCCGCCCCTAATACTGGTACCACCCAGGATCGTTGCAGCGATGGCCTCGAGCGCGATGCTCGTACCGATATTGATCTCAACATTGCGCATTCGCGCGACGTAGAGCAGTGCCGCAAAGCCTGAGAGCAGGCCGAGGATCGCGTACGTTATGATTTTGGTGCGATCGACATTTATCCCGACCAGCTTAGCCGAATGCTCGCTACTTCCGATGGCATAGATATGCCGCCCGAACGGCACACGGCGTAGCAGGACCCAGCAGGCCCCGTAAACGAAAAGGATGACTAGTGCGGCCGAGGGTATGAAGAATATCGCGCCGTTCACGAGGGGCGACAGCGTGTTAGGTAGGCCCGAAATCCAAGCTCCTCCGATAACGATGAACATGATCGCTGAAAAGATGTACATCGAGCCCAACGTGGCGATGATCGGCGGCACCTTGAACTTAGTCGTCAACCAGCCGTTCCACGAGCCGAGTATTGCACCGGTGCCTAATCCTATGGGCGCGACGACCCACGGCGGCATCCCCGCCTGGTAGGATTTACCAATGACAATAGCGGAAACGGCGAGAATTCCGCCCACGCTCACGTCTATTCCGCCCATTATGATAACCAACGTCATACCTGCACTGACGATCGCTAGCTCTAGCGCCGCCCGCAACGTCTGAGTCAGGTTGATCGGAGTTAGGAAATAGGGCGAAGCAAAAGAGAACGCTGCCCCTACCAGAAGGATGGCGCACAATAGGATCATCTCGCGCGTCGCCGTGAGCGAAGTTAGGCGGAGATCATTCGTTTTGGCCATCACAAGGTCTTTCGATTGTAACCGCGGAGCTGCCGGAGCAGCCCCGCGCAGAAAGGGTTCCACTAATCAGAAGTTAAACTTCTCGATGTTGTCCTTTGTGAAAACCATTGGAGCTCCGAGAAGAAGGATGTTCTGATCGGCTAGCCACTGAACATTTGCATCTAAGCCGTCAACTTTGATTGCGTCGCCGAACTTGCGACCCTCCGCCACTTCCTTGCCGGCCCAGACCGTGAGATAGCCAAGGTCAGTGGGGTTCCAGAGCACCGTGTAGGTCATGGCACCGCTCATCACGTAGTCTTTGACCGTGTTGGGCGAACAAAAGCCGGTAGTGACAATACTTCCGATGCGGCCAGCGGCATCGACTGCTTGCCCAATGCCCGGGCACGTCGTCGATGCTATGCCAATGATGCCCTTGAGGTCGGGGTTGCGAGTCATATCGTCGGTCGCAAACTGGAAGGCGCGCGCGGCAGTGCCGTCGGTGTGGTCAACCGACACAATCTCAATCTTCGGGTACTTGGTCTTAGCGCGCTCCTGGATTGCGGCGATCCAGTTGTTTAGGCTGGTGATGGTGGGCGAGTCGGAAATGATGGCGATCTTGCCTTCCTCGCCGACCCGCTTCACCATCTCATCCAAAATGGTGTAGCCGAGGTCTTGGTCTTTGGCTTGAGCGACGTAGAAATC